>CAZWWF010000005.1:0-25000 GCA_964636805.1 uncultured Zetaproteobacteria bacterium | reverse complement strand
GTTACGCCTTATATCCCCGACCTGAAGAACGTGGTTTTACGGCGTGACTGATAAAGTTGAAAATTAATGATGATTCACAGCATTTACGGAATCAGTCAGAGTGGGCCTGATCAGGAGGAGTCAATATGAAAAAAATACTGGTTACGATTTTTGCATTACTGATCGCACTCTCTTTTTCCGCCTGCTCGGCAGAACCCGGTACAAAAGCATGGTGTGATGCCATGAAACAAAAACCCAAAGGCGAATGGACTGCCGATGATGCCGGCACATTCACCAAATACTGCCTGCTGGGCAATTATAAAGAGTGATAAACGGCAATAAGCACGTAATCAAAACCGGCCCTGCATATTTAAACGATGCTCCACATTCAGATAGAGAGAGCATCATATGATTAAGGGAAGCTGTCTGTGTGGGCAGGTGAGGTATGAAATCTATGGCATGCCGGGGCCAATCACACACTGCCACTGTCCGACCTGCCAAAAAGCACATGCATCCGCTTTTTCTTCTGTTACATCTGTAAGATTGGCCGACCTGAAGTTCACGGCCGGAAAAGACCTGCTCAAGTTCTACAAATCATCAGCGGGGAAAAAACGTTATTTCTGTTCCTGTTGCGGCTCGCAAATCTATGCCAAACGCGACAACCAGCATCATTATATTGTACGCATGGGTACTATCGATGGTGATCCTGGCATCCGGCCGGCCCACCATATTTTCACCCGCTACAAAGCCCCATGGTATAATATCCATGATGATATTCCCGAGTTTTATGAATGGCCTGATCACCCGTCTGCCAATTCCCCCATAACTCCGAAGGGGCGTAACAACCTGTACCAGAATATCCAGTCTGTTCTCAGACTGGCTACCAGAAAGGGCGCAGTAACATCACTGCTGCGCATCAACACCAGTACGCCTGCCGATCACCACGGCAATAAAACCAAAACCATTGATGCTACTATTGTTCGGCAAGTATATGATGAAATTTCCCGCAATGTACGTGATTCGGATTTTGTTGAGCAGCTTGTTGGCTCGGAGTTTTCTGTATTACTCCCCTACACGGGTAAGGATGCTTCAATCATTCTGGCTGAGCGAATATGCAATGGCGCAAAAAGGATCCTTCATACAAGAGGGGCAAGCCTGAATATCGGAGTAGCCACTCTGGGTGAAAACCAACTGAACAAAAACGACCTTTCGGCAGATATTGATAAACTGCTCGATATGGCAGACAAGGCATTGAGCCATTCACAAGATCAAGGGCAGGACAAGGTCATCCATTATAGAAGTATTGAGTAACGGTTCATCAATCCGCTCACATATCAGCAAGCATATTCCGGTATTTGCATCTCAGTCATCACATCGCTTGCATTCGTAGTTTGACTGCATATCATGCGCCGCTCTGTACAGGTAACTGGCAGATACATACCTTGCTCCGGACGCGCTTGATCGTACCGGGGCGTACGTAAGTACACCGAAAGGAGCGCCGTTTGTATTACGAAACTATTTTTATCGTTAACCCTGACATCTCTCAGGAAAACACCGAAGCACTGACCGATAATCTGATCGCCAAAGTAGAAAAAGTCGGCGGTCGTATTGTTAAACGCGAAAACTGGGGTTCACGTCCGTTGGCTTATTCCATTGCCAACCGTAAACGTGGTAATTACATCCTGCTGGTCACCGACGGCAATGCCGAAGCCATCAACACGCTGGAACATGCCATCAGCCTAGAGGAACGTATTATTCGCTCCCTGACCACCCGGCTGACCGAACTGTCCGATAAACCATCTCCGTTGTTACGCCGGGCCCAGGCTGCAGCCAAACGTGAAGAAGCTGCAGCTGAAGAAAAAGCAGCAGCAGCTGAAGAACAGGTGACTGAAGCTGCCACCCCTGCATCTGAAGAGCAGGCGCCTGAAGCAACAACTGATGCCAAGGATGAAACTGATGGAGCAGAAGCAAGCACCTGAGTTTAATCGTGCCCGCGTATCAGGCCAACTCGGCAATATACGCAAACGCTGGATGCCGGATGGTTCTCTGGCGCTGATCGCGGAACTGATGACGCATCGTCCTGAATTAGGGCCGGTTCGGGCCGGAGTCCAGGATGAACAACCGATGCCACTGCGTGCCAGTGGAGACATCGTCAACACGATGATGGACTTGGATGGTCGCCATGTGATGATTGATGGTTGTCTGCGTAGACGTTTTTACAGCAGGGACAACGAACCTTGCTGGGGACAGGTGGAAATATGGGTGAATGCATGCCGGCTTGTTGAAGGGTCTGACGAACAGACTCATGAATAATCCAGCCAGCATCATCCTGAATGACACCCAAAGAGATTGAGGAGTAAAAGATGAGTGAAGAAGTAAAAACAGCCGCACCGGCTCAGAGTGATCGCCCGCAAGGCAGCCGTCCGCAGGGTGATCGCCCACAAGGCAGCCGTCCGCAACGCAGTGAACGCCCACAGCGTGGTGCACCACGTGGTCGTTTTCAGCGCCGTCGCAAGTTTTGCAAATTCTGTGCCGACAAGAGCCTGACGATTGATCATAAAGATCCGGATTTGCTGCGTGGTTTTATTACCGAACGTTACAAGATTCTGCCGTCACGCGTGACCGGGACCTGTTCCAAACATCAGCGTTTCCTGACCACTGCCATCAAACGCGCCCGCGTGCTGGCTCTGGTACCGTTCACACCACTGCATCACGACTGATTGCGGATTATTCACGGTATAAGTGGTAGACTGATCTGATGCAGGATCAGACACCCCCACCGCAAACGATGCCAGCTGCGCTCAGCTATGTGCTGACGCACCGCCTGCCATGTGCAACGTTAATGCTGGTTATGTTGATGAGCGCCGTATGGCTGCCTGCGCTAAGCGATGGCATGCCGGGCTTTGTGACAATGCTATTGACTACGGCCGGCTTATCGCTGCATATACTGGCGCCGGCGCTGATTGCACTGGTCGCTTTTGGCGGAGGGCTGCTATTTGCCACCCATGTAGCAGCAGTGGCCGCAGTAGCTGTCAGCTTGATTACAGGCTTCTCGCTGCTGCCGGGACTGGTGGTATTTGTGCTGTACGGACTGATACCAATCCTGGGCGCAGCCTTGATGATGCGTGCCGATGGCGTACGTCGAAGCGCCCAATATCTGGCTTTTGGGCTGGGAGGTTTAACGCTGATCGGATTAGCCATTGCCGCCGCCATGCAGGATACCGGCGGCATACGGGGGCTGATGGATGCCTTGCTGGCACCGATGTTTGCCGGCGTAGAGCAGCAAATGCCGGCAGGTGAAACCGAAGCGGTGCAAATGCTTGAACAGTCGCGCCAGATGATGGTAGAAATTCTGCCCGGTCTGATGGCGCTTGGTGTGTGGTTTACCTGGTGGGGTGATGTGGTGTTTGCCAGGAATTTTGCCCGCAAGTATGGTTTTTATCAGGGTGAAGCAACCAGCCTACTGAGCTTGGGATTTGGCAAGCCTGTGGCATATTTGTTTCTTGTGTTGATGGTGCTGATGAATCTGGGCTCCGGTGAGTTGCACTATATCGCCGTGAATGCCGCCATCCTGATTGGTGGCTTGCTGGCAGCACAGGGTGTTGCTGTAGGACACAGCTGGTTGAAAGCAAAAGGTATGCTGCTTTCAATCGCCATGATGTATTTTATGTTAATCATCTGGTCCATATTGATCATTCCGTTTGTGATCATTGGCCTGATGGATATTTGGTTTGATTATCGCCGGAATATTCCGGCAGTTGGAGGATAAACAATGCAATTAATTCTTTTGGAACGTGTTGAAGGTTTGGGTAATGTTGGCGATGAAGTCAATGTACGCCCAGGTTATGGCCGCAACTTTCTGCTGCCACAGGGCAAGGCTACTGTTGCCGATGCAGGCAACCGCAAGGTGTTCGAACGTCGCCGCGCACTGCTGGAAAGCAAACAAGCTGAAGTTCTGGCTGCTGCCAAAGCTGAGGCTTCCAAGCTCGAAGGGCTGACACTGGAAGTGGTATTGGCCACCTCCGATGGTAAACACCTATACGGTTCTGTCGGAGCCGCCGAACTGGCTGCACTGCTCAAGGAAAATGATTTCGCAGTGGAACGCCGTAATATTCTGCAGGATGAGCATATCAAGGAAGTGGGTAATCATACCTTCCGCGTACGCCTGCACCCGGACGTCACTGCAACCCTGAGCATTACGGTCACTTCCGAGCAACATTGAGTCAGCTGATTCCCCTGCGCACTGATACGCTCAGAGAGCGTATCCCGCCCCACGCCCATGATGCGGAAAGGGCAGTGCTAGGGGGAATCATGCTCGATGCAGAAGCACTGGAAAGGCTGGAAGGGTCACTGCAACCTGAGCACTTCTATGTCGAAGCCAATGCGCGTATTTTCTATGTCATAAACGAACTGGCCTCCAAGGGCCAGCCTGTTGATGCGCTGACCATCAAGGACCAGCTTGAACGCCGCAACGAATTGAATGCAATCGGCGGTGAAGCCTATTTATCTGAACTCGTCGTTGCTGTACCCACCTCTGCCAATGTAAAACATTATGCCCGGATCGTGCGTGAACGCTCCATCCTGCGTGACCTTCTTTCTGTCTGCAGTGATGTATCCCAAAGTGTCTACGAAGAAACGGCCCGCGATGTAAACGAACATCTCGATCTTGCCGAGAAAAACATTCTCGCCATTGCCGAAAACTTCAACCGCTCGAGCCCATCCTTCAGTAAAATGTCTGACCTGATGCTGGAAAGCTACAAAGAGCTGGAAGAACGCTATGCCCAGAAAAAACTGGTGACCGGTATACCAACCGGCTTTGAGGATCTCGACAAAATGACTGCCGGTATGCAACGCGGCGACCTGATTATTGTGGCCGGACGTCCGAGTATGGGCAAAACCGCTTTCTCCATGAATCTGGCTCAGAATGCATCGATTCGCTCGGATGATACCGCTGTTGTGGCAGTGTTCTCACTGGAAATGTCCACCCAGCAGATTGCCATGCGTATGCTGGCCTGCGAAGCCCGTGTGGACATGCAACATTTACGCACCGGTCGTTTTTCGGCTGAAGACTGGCGCAAACTGGCCGCTGCCAGTGGTGCACTGGCTGAATCAGCCATTTTTGTGGATGACACGCCAGCCATCTCGGTACTTGAGCTGCGCTCCAAATGCCGTCGCCTCAAACGCGAAGCCAAAGGGCTCGATCTTGTATTGATCGACTATGTGCAATTGATGTCCGGCCGTTCCGATTCAGACAACCGTGCACAGGAATTATCTGAAATAACCCGTTCACTGAAAGGCCTGGCCAAGGAACTGAATGTACCTGTCATCGCCCTCTCCCAGCTCAACCGCTCGCTGGAATCACGCGCCGACAAACGCCCCATGATGTCCGATCTTCGCGAATCCGGCGCCATTGAGCAGGATGCCGATGTCATCATGTTTATCTATCGTGATGAGGTTTATAACAAGAAGCCGGACAATGAGGGTCTGGCAGAGATCATCGTCGCCAAACAACGTAACGGCCCGATTGGCGATGTGAAACTGACATTCGTCAATAAATACACCCGTTTCGAAAACCACGCATCCACCGGTTTCGACGACTAATTACCACCAGCATTCAACTCTGGTTGTGTGAAGCTACAAACAAGTCGATTAATTATAACGTAGATTATGGCCAGTATTATGGGTACTCCCAATACCGTAATGTTGTTAATTCGATACATTTTTCTTGATATAAGAAGTCGCTTCACCTGCCGGAAGCGGCTTACTGAACAAATAGCCCTGCACCGCATCACATCCCTCACCACGCAAAAATTCTAGCTGCGCTTCGGTTTCCACACCCTCGGCAATGATTTTCATGCCCATGGCATGCCCCATGGCAATAATAGAACGTACAATAGTCACATCCTCTTCATCGTCCGGCAGGCCGCGTATAAAGGCCATGTCAATCTTCAGCCATTCTGCCGGCAAGCGTTTCAGATAAGCGAGTGAGGAATAACCTGTCCCAAAATCATCAATGGCGATCGAGATTCCGCTCTCTACCAGTTTTCGCATAATGGCGATGGCTGTCACCGGCTCAAGCATAGCAGCAGTCTCGGTAATCTCGATCTCAATCCATTCCGGTTTGGCGCCAGAATCAAGAATGCGCTCAATGATTTCTTCTGCCAGGTTTTTCTCCATGAGCTGCACGGCGGAAAGATTGATACCGATTCTACCCGGCCGAATACCCGCCTTTTCCCAGACAATAGCCTGTCTGCACGCTTCGTCTATCACCCAATGAGTGATGGGGAATATCAAACCTGTTTCCTCAGCCACAGGAATGAATTCGGCAGGAGATATAAAGCCCTGTTCAGGGTGGTTCCAGCGAATCAGGGCTTCCACTCCGAATACAGCACCATGATCAAGGTTGTGCTTGCTCTGGTAGTAAAGTTCGAACTGATTATGCCCAACAGCTTTGATCAAATCCTGTTCTATCTTAAGTCGTTTTTTTGCCATGCGTTCCATCTCGCTGGAAAAACAATGGACAGATAACTGATTCCTTTCGGCATAAGTCATGGCTGAAGCTGCATGCTTGATCAGAGATTCGGTATCATCACCGTCGCCAGGAAAAACTGCGATACCAAAAACCATCTCCATGCTGATTTCTTGATCCTGGATATGAAATGGCAAGCCCATGGACTGTCTGATCTTTTGTGCTATTTCCACGGCCTGACTAGCCTCTGCTCCCGGTAACAGCACGGCGAATATATTGCTGCCCATACGGGCAGCCATATTCGGTTCATGCACTATGTCCCGGATACGCCGTGCAACTTCTTTCAATACCTGCTCTCCCACACTATTTCCCAGTGTATCATTGACCATCCTGAAACGGGCCAGCGTCATATGGATAATGGCAAACTGCCGTTTTTGCTCTGAATCCGGGACAATAGACTGGCCAACGCGATCATTAAACAATCTGTGGTTGGGCAATCCGGTGAGATCATCATAGTAAGAAAGCCAAGTAAGCCTATCCTCAAACGCCTTGCGTGCAGTAAGATCACGCAGGATAATAGACAAACGTTTTTCTTCTCCGGCCTGAAATTCATTGACCGTCACCTCACAGGGAAAGAGCGAACCATCCTTGCGCTGTGCCTGAAGTTCGCGTGTCTTATCCAAAACATCATAGCGCTTGCCCGTCATTTCATCGAAAAACCACTCAATGTGCGCCTCACGGATATTCTCCGGCACCAGATCGTGTACGAAAAGCCCTTCCCACTCCGCAGGCTGATAACCGAACAGTTCGCAAACAGCAGGATTGGCGCGCAGAACAACACCGTTCTCATCCAGTAGCAGGATAGAGTCATTGGCATTATCAATAATGGCGGCAAGCTTCTGCTGTTCATCTTCGATCACCTTTGTACGTTCTATCACCTTCCGGCGTAGTCGCTCACCATAGCGCGCACGGTTATAGACAAGGTGAGTCAGTAACAGGCTTAGGATAAGCCCCAGCCCCAGCACCCACTGCGAAGTTTGTGTGCTCAGATGGTGAATCAGTTGCGGTGAGGCGGCTGTATGCATACTAAAATGACTGTCAGCAAGATCAAAGCTACCGTTCCAGCCCACACCACTCACTGCCTTTGGCCCGGCTATGTATAAAGGAAAATCGTCATTATCTTCCTGGGCAAGGGCAACTCGAATATACAACTCAGAAACAAGATTATCCCTGTCGCGTTTCAGCATATGGTTGATGATGGATTGCAGATTGATATCTGCAATGAGATGAGAGCAAGTACCTTGCACACATTTGAGATGAAATACACGTAGCAACGGTTGATTCCGGCCTGATTGTACCACAGTCAGTTGGTCTTTATTGGGCAACAGGGTGGAAAAATCGGCCCTTCGGATCAACGGTGCCTGTGCATCCGGAGCTATATACGTCACCACCCGGGCAGCATCTGGCGGAAAGATCGCGGCCTGCACCAACTCACCGGGGTGGGCTGCAATTGTTCCGCGCAGCAGGTCTTTAGCCTCATCAAGCTCGAGAACGCTCTGGTGCGTGACCAGTTCTGAATGGATATATGCTGCTATACCCTCGGTTGCGTCAAGGTGCTGCTGGATGATCTCCCTAACATCATGCAGCAGCAACTGACTACGGTGATTGATCTCACCTTGAATGAATTGTTTGTTCATATCTTTGAAATAAAGATATCCACCCATACTGGCGAGCGATGATGCAAGCAGTACAGCCATCCAGCTATACCGCAAAAGGCGAATCAGCATTATATCCCCTCATTTATCGAGCCCGTTACACAGTAATTAGGGGGAAAGGTGAAAGCAAGCTTAAAGTCGCCCTTTATTTCGATAGCAAAAAACGGGCTTATTCAGCCGATAGTACTCTGATTAAACCTTCGGCTTTGTGTTTGGTCTCGATGAGTTGTGTTCAGAATCGATCCATAGGGATCAGGCTTGATTAATCCTGAACCTATTGATATTCAATGGATGCAAAAAACATATCTGAATGGTAAAGAGCGCGCCAGATGAGTTATCCATGGGAACTTTTCAATATCCCTTCAACGTTCTGAATGATTTCTTTTTTGGTAGATGTTTTGCGGTAAGCCAGTCCGATACTTCTGTATGGGCCCGGTTCTATAAAGGGGATATAACATATTTCCGTCTCAGCATTATTGATAGCGATTTCCGGCATCAGGGTTATTCCCGTACCAGCCTTGACCATTTGACGCAGTGTCTCAAGACCAGTAGCCCGGAAATCCTGCTCCTCTGCAATATTATACTGCTGACAAACTTCCAGAGCGTGATCACGCAGACAGTGACCTTCTTCAAGTAATAACAGACGGTACTTGGCAAGCTCTTCGCTTCCTATTCTGGATTCCTTTGCCAATGCATGCTCTGGTGGAATGGCCAGGAAAAATTTGTCATCAAACAGTTTTTTTATTTCAAGGAAATCATCGTCTACCGGCATGGCCAGCAGTGCTGCGTCAATCTCGCCTCTGTGGAGGCTATCTATTAACATCGCAGTTTTATCTTCGATGAGAATAAGATGTAAGTCCGGCATGAGTTTCTTGATCTGTGGAACAATGCCGGGAAATACATAGGTGGATAACGTCGGAAATGCCCCAAGCCTGAATCTCCCGGAAAAAGGGTTATGGGAGTGCTCAGCAATTTCTTTAATGCGCTCTACTTCCTGCAGGATTTTTTCTGCGGATCGGAGGATATCTTTCCCTTCCTCGGTAATCATGACGTGCTTGTTATTACGCTCGAATATTTTCACCCCGAGCCATTCTTCCATTTTTTTTATTTGCGTACTCAGAGTAGGCTGACTGACATTGCAGTATTCGGCGGCCTGGCTGAAGTTACGTAAATCAGCTACAGCAACAAGGTATGACATTTCTCGTAGGTTCATCGCTCCTCCATGTATAGACAATAGCTATCGTTATAATAAAAACAATCAATTATACATATATTAAACCTGTCGATATTCTTTCTATCCAGGATAGTCATGTGTTTTCTACGGAAAAACCGCGCATTTGAACAGTGCTTACACAGGACAATATCCATAAGGAGGATAAAACCCATGAAAAAATATCACGTATTCATAAGCATTGCGATAGCAGCTTTGATGGCAATGACGCTATCAACAACAGTCTCAGCAAGTCCGATGGATAAAGGTGAAGCGAAGCTCAATCAATTTTGGTGGCCAGAGCAGCTGAATCTCAGCCCGCTACGCGCTCAAAGCGCCGAGTCGAATCCTTTTGGTAAAGACTTTAATTATGCAAAAGCATTTCGAACGCTCGATCTGCCAGCTGTAAAGAAGGATATCAATGCTTTGCTGACCACATCACAAGACTGGTGGCCGGCAGACTATGGTAATTACGGGCCGTTTTTCATTCGTATGGCGTGGCATAGCGCAGGGACATACCGCATACATGACGGGCGTGGCGGTGCTGCAGGTGGTCAGCAGCGCTTTGAGCCACTCAATAGCTGGCCGGATAATGGCAACCTGGATAAGGCAAGGCGTTTGTTATGGCCAGTGAAACAGAAGTATGGAGAGAAAATTTCATGGGCTGACCTGATGATTCTGGCAGGCAATGTCGCCATGGAAAACATGGGTTTCAAAACCCTGGGTTTTGCTGGCGGACGTGAGGATGATTGGGAGCCCGATCTGGTATATTGGGGCCCTGAAACAAAATTTCTTGCCCATAACCGGCGTGGTAAAGATGGGAAACTGGAAAAACCGCTGGCTGCTGTTCAGATGGGGCTGATCTATGTCAACCCGGAAGGCCCGAATGGCAATCCGGATCCACTGGCAGCAGCACAGGATATACGCGAATCCTTTGGCCGCATGGCGATGAATGATGAGGAAATCGTGGCGCTCATTGCCGGAGGACATACGTTCGGCAAATCTCATGGGGCACATAGTCCGTCCAAATGCGTTGGAGCAGAGCCTGCTGGTGCTGCTATCGAAGCGCAGGGCTTTGGCTGGAAAAACAAATGTGGTAAAGGAAATGCTGAAGATACAGTGACAAGTGGCCTGGAAGGGGCGTGGACTTCTTCTCCAACGCAGTGGACAACGATGTATCTGGATAATTTATTCAATTTCCAATGGCAGCAAAGCAGAAGTCCTGCCGGTGCGATTCAGTGGACGCCAGCAGATAAAGCTGCCGCAGATACAGTGCCCGATGCCCATGTCGATGGCAAATTCCATGCGCCCATCATGTTTAGCACAGACCTGGCACTCAAATTTGATCCGGAATTCAGAGTGATTGCAAAGCGCTTCCATGAAAACCCCGAAGCGTTTGAAGATGCTTTTGCCAGAGCATGGTTCAAGCTTACCCATCGCGATATGGGGCCGCGTGCACGCTATATCGGTGCTGATGTTCCTGATTTAGCGTTGATTTGGCAGGATCCGATTCCAAAAGTTGATTATAAGTTAATCGACAGCGGCGACATTGCGAATCTCAAAGAAAAAATCCTTCAATCAAGATTGACTGTGCCTGAACTTGTCAGAACAGCCTGGGCATCTGCAGCAAGCTTCCGTGGCAGCGATATGCGTGGTGGAGCGAACGGCGCGCGTTTACGCCTTGAGCCACAAAAAAGCTGGGATGTGAACAATCCAAAAGAGCTGTCGAAAGTACTTGAAGTCTTGGAAAGTATTCAAAAAAACTTCAATAACTCATTCTTTAGCAATTCCAGGGTATCATTAGCAGACCTCATTGTTCTTGGTGGCGCTGCTGCCATCGAGAAAGCGGCTAGGGATGCCGGGTATGATGTTCAGGTTCCGTTCAGAGCTGGCCGTGCAGATGCATCCCAGGAACAAACCGATGTGAAATCCTTTGCCGTACTTGAACCGACTGCTGATGGTTTTCGAAATTACTTCCGCAAGGATAGCTATCGTTCACCAACCGCCATGTTGGTTGATAAGGCGAGTTTATTAAACCTTACTGTTCCTGAAATGGCTGTTTTAGTTGGTGGCATGCGCGTACTCAACGCCAACACCGGGCAATCTAAACACGGTGTGTTCACCGACAGACCAGGAACGCTAAGTAATGATTTCTTTGTCAATCTGCTTGATATGTCTACGAAATGGAGGAAATCAGGCAAAACTGAAGGCATATATGAAGGTTATGATCGAAAAACAGGTCATCTCAAATGGACAGCAACCGCTGTTGACCTGATCTTTGGCTCTAATTCCGAACTGAGGGCTGTTGCGGAAGTTTACGCCTTTGATGATTCCAAAGAAAAGTTCGTACACGACTTTGTCGATGCCTGGACAAAAATAATGAACCTTGACCGCTTTGATAACACAGAAAAGATGTAAGAAATCATCTTGGGGTGATGCGGTGGCCTCGCCACTGCATCACTTTGTTCCTAATGCGGGCGCACAGGATTACCCGTAAGCTTTGAAACGCAAAACTTGTAACGGCACGATCATTTTCCTGATTGATACATTTATGTTTGGATATCCGGTTTTGGCCGAACAACAACGATGGCAAGCGATGAGAGGCTGAATATGTATCCAAGATACCCGCCTTGCTAGGCCAATAGTGCTCTGAGAAGCCCTTCGGCTTTGTGTTCGGTTTCGATGAGTTCGTGCTCGGGGTCGGAGTCGGCGACAATGCCTGCGCCTGCGGCCCAGCAGAGCTTGTCTTCATGATGCCAGAAGGTACGAATCAGGATGTTCATGTCGGCAGAACCATCCCAGGCAATATAACCCAGTCCGCCGGTATAGGGGCCGCGGGCATTATTCTCCAGTTCGTGGATAATCTCCATACAACGAACTTTTGGACAGCCTGTAATCGTGCCGCCCGGAAACATGGCTCTGAACAAATCAACCACATCGTGCCCTGTTTCGAGAACACCCCGCACATTCGATACGATATGCTGTACAGTGGCATACTGTTCAACGATCAAGCGCTCATTGACCTCGACAGTACCCGACTGACACACTCGACCCAGATCATTCCGTTCCAGATCAACCAGCATAATATGCTCTGCACGCTCTTTTTCCGACAGCAGCATCTCTGACCTCAGCGCATCATCCCTATCGCCTTCAGCACGTCTTCTGGTGCCGGCAATGGGCCTGGTATCTACCCTGCCGTCGGCATGCATGCGAAACAGCCGTTCCGGCGAGGCTGAAATCAGGTACAAATTCCCGGATGCGGATTCTATCCTGGCAAACGATGAAAATGGCGCCGGATTCACCCGCCGCAGGCGATCATACAATACTATCAGTTTTGAAACTTCAAACGGCATGTGCCAGAAACGGGCAATATTAGCTTGAAATACATCCCCTGCTGCAATGTAACCCTTCACCTGCTGCACGGCCTGCTTGTACTGTGCTGCCGGTGTGGCAATCGGATCAGCAGTCCTGAACTGTGACACTTGCCGCGATGGCCGGACAAGTTCATCCAGCATCAACAAAGCCTCCTGCATGAATGACTCATCGCTGGCTGCCAGATGAATCTGATCACCATCAAAGCAAAAAGAAAAAGCCGGATAGAATGCCCACAGCAAGGGCCCCGGCACAGCAGTTTTTGCCTCCGGCAAGTCCTCAATCAAACCGCCGGCTTCGTAAGCAGCATATACCAGACAATGAATAGCCGGCGAGTTTTCGCGTGTTCCTGCAATGGACTTCCAGTGCTCGAAAAAATCCGTGGCTTCCTGTTCGCTTGCATGCTGTGCCAGCGATTTGGATTCACCCTGTCTGGAAACAAGAAACTGTTTTCCTTTACCGGACGGGTCTTCAAGGATGCTGGTAAACTGATCCGGAAACGATGAAAAAAGGCCGTAAGCGGAGTGCTTACGGCCTTTGTTTGCTATGACGCGGAAAATCACGCCGGTTGGATTCGAAACTGAACTTCAGTAACGATCAGTCGAATTTTTGTATGACGACTGAAGCATTGGTACCGCCAAATCCGAATGAATTGGAAACCGCCACCCTGATATCTGCATCACGTGCATCATTCGGCACATAATCCAGATCACACTCAGGATCCTGATGATCCAGATTAATGGTGGCAGGTACCACTCCGTTATGAACAGCCAGCACGGAGAATGCAGCCTCAATACCTCCGGCAGCCCCGAGCAAATGGCCCGTCATCGACTTGGTGGAAGACACCATCAATTTGCTGGCATGCGCACCAAATGCATCCTTGATGCCCTGTGTTTCACAAATATCGCCAGCCGGTGTTGAAGTACCATGTGCATTGATATAATCAACATCTTCGGGGTTTAATCCGGCTGAATTCAACGCCATTTTCATGCAACGACCGCCACCTTCACCACGCGGAGAAGGCGTAGTAATATGGTAAGCATCAGAAGACATGCCAAAACCGGAAATCTCAGCCAGAATATTGGCACCACGCGCCTTTGCACTGTCCATAGACTCCAGCATCAGAATACCTGCGCCTTCACCCATGATAAAACCATCACGATCCACATCCCATGGACGGGAAGCACGTTCCGGTTCGTCATTACGTGTGGATAAGGCTCGGGATGCACTGAATCCACCCACAGCGAGTTCGCAGATACAGGCTTCCGTACCACCGGCAATCATGGCATCAGCTTTCCCACTGGCAATGATTTCAAAGGCATCACCAATGGCATGGGTTGCCGTAGCGCAGGCAGTAACTGTCGCCACATTCGGTCCCTTGGCGCCTGTCAGCATGGATACCCAGCCAGATGCCATATTGATAATAGTCATCGGAATAAAGAAGGGCGAAATCTTGCGAGCCCCTCCCTTCTCATAAGCGCGCATGGTTTTCTCAATGGCGGGCATACCACCAATACCGGAGCCTATCGCCACGCCAACACGCTCCGCATTGGCTTCGGTAATTTCCAGGCCGGACTGCTTTAAAGCCATATCCGCCGCTGCAATACCATATTGAATAAAGGTATCCATCTTGCGTGCATCTTTACGATTGATGAAATTAGCAGCATCAAAATCAGGTACTTCGCCCGCAATAGTACAAGCCATACCAGTCGCTTCCGCATCAAAATGGCTGATCCGGCGAATACCGGACTTCCCTTCAATCAGATTCTTCCAGCTGATATCCGTACCTGTGCCAAGCGGTGTAACCAGTCCGACACCTGTGACGACAACGCGTCTGGCCATATTAATCTGCTTTGGCAGCGATATAGTCGATGGCGTTCTGAACGCTCTGGATGCCTTCGGCATCTTCGTCCGGAATCTCAACATCGAATTCTTCTTCGAAAGCCATAACAAGCTCTACGGTGTCCAGTGAATCAGCACCCAGATCATCTACAAAAGATGAATCAGGATTAATTTCACCCTCATCAACATTCAGCTGATCGGATACGATTTTAATGATTTTAGCTTCGATTTCTGCAGACATAAGTCCTCCCGAAATTATTGTAGGTGCGGCTTCTATCATAAGGCCCATAAGCGCACAAGTATGGACTCTTAAAAGACCTGCATGAGGCCTTTATTTACATATACATACCACCGTTGACGTGCAGCACCTGTCCGGTGACATATCCTGCTGCATCACTGGCCAGGAAACAGACAGCATTGGCAATATCTTCCGGCTGACCCAGACGACCCAGAGGAATCTGACTGGTCAACTTGGCATGGGCATCTTCACCCAGATCAGCAGTCATATCAGTGGCAATAAAACCCGGGGCAACCGCATTCACAGTAATGCCACGAGAACCAATTTCACGTGCCAACGAGCGGGTCATGGCTTCCACGCCACCCTTGCTGGCACAGTAATTCAGCTGACCCGGATTTCCCATACCCGCGACCACGGATGAAATATTGATAATACGGCCGCCGCGTGCCTTCATCATTGGACGCAGCGCAGCCTGCATGGCATTGAATACAGAAGACAGATTGGTATCAATCACGGCATCCCATTCCTCAGGTTTCATGCGCATGGAAATGTTATCACGGGTAATACCCGCATTATTGACCAGCACATCAAGACGCCCGAAATGCCCGGCCGTATCCTTCACAAAAGTCTGAATCTGATCACGATCTGAAACATCAACGACCTGAGCCCTGACTTCCACACCGTTTACATCGCGTATCTTCCCTGCCGCATTGTCGATAGTGGCTTGTGTGGTGCCGCAAATCGCCAGATTATAACCGGCCGCAGCCAGCTTGTTTGCGACCACAAAACCAATTCCCCGACTGGCGCCTGTGACCAATGCGGTTTTCACATCACTCATACCTTATTCCCCTGCTATTCCGGCCAAACTGGTTTCCAGTTGTTCCGGATTCACACTGACCCCAACAATCATAGCACGATCAATACGTTTGACGAGCCCTGACAACACCTTACCCGGCCCCATTTCCATTGCCTGCGTAACCCCGTATCCGGCCAGTTTCTGCACAGTTTCCGTCCAGCGTACCGGTGACACCAGTTGCGCGACCAGTGCAGCCCGAATATTCGCGACATCCTGTTCCGGCGCAGCATTCGCATTGCCCCAAACCGGGCATGCAGGCGAGTGAATGTCGATTTCCTGCAAACGCGCCGCCATGGCATCGGCTGCAGCTTGCATCAAAGGCGTATGCGAAGGTGCGCTCACCGCCAGCGGCAGAGCACGTCTGGCTCCCGCTTCTTTCGCCGCAACCATCATGCGTTCAACAGCCGCCGCATGACCGGCCACCACCAGTTGACCCGGGCAGTTATAATTTGCCGCCCAAACTTTTTCGTGATCATCGGAATTTTTTTCACACAGATCTTCCACCACATCATCAGCCAGGCCCAGAATCGCAGCCATGCTACCCACTCCGGCGGGCACCGCCTCGGTCATAGCGCGGCCGCGAAAGGCAACCAGTTGCACTGCATCCGTAAAATCAATTGCTCCTGCTGCTACCAAAGCAGAATATTCACCCAGCGAATGTCCTGCTACCTGCCCAGCTTCCGGTCCGCCCAGCTCACGCCATAAACGCAACACGGCAATCGATGCCGTCAGAAGAGCCGGCTGCGTAAATTCAGTTTGCCCCAGTTTTCCATCGGCATCATCACGGATTAACACCGCCATGTCGTAACCCAGCGCATCCGATGCCTCTTCCAGTGTCTGCCTGACAACATCAATACCATCGAAAGCATCCAGCATCCCTTTGGACTGGGAGCCCTGTCCGGGAAATAAAAATACAAATTCAGCCACGTTCACATCCTTTTTGCCACAAAGCACACTTAAAATAGACTCTTATATTTTAACAATTAAATGCTGCTCCCCTAGATTATCTTCTGGACCTTTACTGCAATAGTTATCTTATTTCGACCAGCGGAGCAGATTGGCCCCCCAGGCGAAACCACCGGCAAAGGCTTCCAGCAGGATCAATTGACCCTTCTCAATGCGGCCTGAACGATATAACTCATTCAGGGCCAGCGGCACGCTGGCTGATGATGTATTGCCATGCGAACCCACAGTCAGTGCCACACGATCTATATCCATTTTCAGTTTCTTTGCAGTCGCCTGAATGATGCGAATATTGGCCTGATGCGGCACCAGCCAATCAATATCGCTATCACTCAATTTATATTTGGCCAGAATCTCATTCACCACGCCACCCAGTTTAGCGACAGCAACGCGGAACACCTCATTGCCTTTCATCTCAACCGCCGCAGTGCCCGCAGAATCAAGGCTGAAATCAGCAGCTTCATGATTCACCTGTTGATGCACATCCGGGCTGGATGGCGGGTGCGGATGCGTCGCCTTCAACAAATCGCGATACGTACCATCGGCATGCAGTACAGAGCCAATCAATCCGTTTTCCGCATCGGCTTCGCGTGCTTCCAATATCACGGCACCAGCACCATCACCAAACAGAATGCATGTGCCGCGGTCAGTCCAGTCCACGATGCGGCTCATCGCTTCCGCCCCGATCAACAAGACACGCTTGAACATGCCTGCGCGCATCATGCCCTCAACCTGGGCCAACCCGTATACAAATCCCGAGCACACCGCCTGAATATCCCAAGCCGGAAAGTCCTTGCCGCCCAGCTTGGCCTGTACCACCGTCGCTGTGGCAGGAAAAATAAGATCGGGGGTCGTGGTCGAAACGATCAGTGCATCAATATCATCAATACCGATGCCGGCATCGGCTAACGCAACTTTAGCCGCTTCAACAGCCATATCCGATGTCATCTGATCTGCTGCGATAATGTGACGCTGGTGGATACCGGTACGCTCTACAATCCACGCATCCGTAGTATCCACCATCTGTTCTAGCTCGGCATTGGTCAAAACACGCTCAGGAAGATAACCACCAATACCGGTAATGTGAACCGAAGCCAGACTCATATCTCCACCAGTTCCTGCACCGATTCAGCAATATGGTCAGTCAGATTTTCGCTTACTTCACGACAGGCGACCGAGATGGCACTGACAAACCCGTCAGCATCTGTACCTCCATGACTCTTGACCACAATACCATTCAGTCCCAGCAGCGGCGCACCATTATATTTACCCGGATTCACCGTATCTTTAAAACGTCGCAATGCACTTCGTGCCAGCAACGCGCCGGTCTTGGCTACCACGCCCGAAGTCAATTCACGCTTCATACTATTGGCCAGAAATGTTGCTGTTCCTTCCATGGTTTTCAATGCTACATTGCCAACGAACCCGTCACAAACCACCACATCCACATCGTTGCCGAACAGGTCGGTACCCTCGACATTACCAATATAATTCAGCCCTGATTCGGCCAGTTTGGCAGAGGTTAGCTTGATGACATCTGTACCCTTGATATCCTCACTGCCAATATTGAGCAGTCCGACACGTGGACTCTGCACACCCTCAGCAGCCTGCATGTAACAGGAGCCCATAATCGCAAACTGCACCAGGTGATCGGAATTACACTCGGTGTTAGCTCCGGCATCGAGCATTAGCGTGCGTCCCCCGTTCACGGCGGGAATCATCGATGCAATCGCAGGGCGATCAATGCCGGACAGTGTTTTCAGAATTACTTTTGAGATCGCCATCAAGGCACCTGTATTGCCTGCACTCACCAGCGCATCCCATTCATTGTCACGCACCAGACGCGCACCGACATGAATGGAAGAGTCTTTTTTACGCCGCAAGGCATGCGAGGGGGAATCGCACATACCGACCACATCAGTCGCCGACACCAGTGAGACCCGATCAGCAATATTGCGCTGCTGCAACAATGGCCTGAGAACATCTTCCTGACCGACAATACCAAACGTTAATGGATCAGAAAAACGATTTAAAAAACCAGCTGAAAGTGCAACTTCAAGCGCATCCAGAACCATGCCGGGCGCATGATCACCGCCGTGCCCATCTATCAAAATACGAATATTTCGACCAACGCCCTGCCGGCTGCCGCCGGTATTTTGATCCGGTTCAGACAATGGAATGACTGTTCATACCGGAAATCATCAAACAGTCTGGATTAATCTTCGCTGGAAGTAATGACTTCGCGACCCTTATAGGTGCCGCAATGTGGACAGGCATGATGCGGACGCATCATTTCACCGCATTCAGGGCATTCGGACATACCCGCAGGCACAATCCGATCATGCGACCGGCGCATATTTCGCTTGGATGTGCTCGTTTTTCTCTTTGGAACTGCCATTCTACTCTCCTACAACAAACTATGTTAACCGAACTTACAATAACTTCGTAAAAACTCATCATCGCGCCCATGGACAGGTTTCTTACGACACCATCAATATTAATCGCCCAGCTTCAAATCACGCAAGGCAGCAAAAGGATGATCACTTTTATCCTGCGCACACTGGCATGTTTCCCTGTTCAGATCGACGCCACAACCCTGACACAGACCCTGGCATGAATCACTGCAAATCACATCGGCTTTCCATGCCAGCCATATATCTTCGCGCAACAGATCAAGCAGATTAATCTCGCCGGGTGGTGCCACATACTCACACACACTCTCGGACTCTGCATGTTGCTGCTCATCGCCAAGCTGGAATTCCCAGGCTGATTGCCCTTCAGCCTGCCAGTCGAATTCTGCATTGCAACGACTGCATCGGCGCCTGATCAATCCCTGCCATTGCCCGCACAACCGGTACACATCTCCAACACGCTCAAGTTCAGCCTGCCAGTGCACATCAGAGACCAAATCGGACAAGGCTCGCACAGAACCAGTTTCCTGATCCTGCAATAATACCCCGGAAACATCCGTATCCCACTGCCTGCCGGTTGCTGCAAGGTTCTGCAATGTCACAAGCCAGTGCCGCTGCATGCCAACCCCCGGGCGATTTTAAAAACAGGCGCGCATTATCAATAATGCCGGTAACCGGTCAAGCCTTGCCTGACTGGCACGATTACACTGCTCCCGCACCAGAAAAAACCCTGCTGTGACGATTCCACCCGGACTGTGTTCTTTTAAGCTCATGCGAAACAGGTCCTGCATGTAATGTATATCACTTTATTTTACGCGCATTGATCATAAAGTTCGCACCAGACAAAATAGAATTGTGACGAAATGATACATGCTGCATGCGTACTGATTGCTTAATCACCATGGCCGTTATTACTATCCAGCAGTTTGAAATACAAGGAGATATGCATGACATCAAAATTCCTGCTCGGATTTTTCTGTAGTTTAATGATCATGATACCTGCGTACTCCTTCGCTTCGATCACCACAATCCCGTCCATTCGCCAGCATTCCAGCCCTGATTTGCAACAGCGCCTTGATGCCAGCATCAAACATCTCCATCTAGACAAGGCAGTCAGACAAAAGCGTCTGTCAATTGCTCTGGTCGATATCACCAACCCATCTGCTCCGAGTATGGCACAGGTCAACGGTAATGAGATGATGTATGCTGCCAGTTTACCGAAAATAGCCATCCTGCTGGCTGCGTTTGAACGCATTGCGCATGGGAAACTGGCTCTGAATAGTGATACCCGCGAGACCATGACAAGAATGATCCGCCACTCATCCAACAAGGATGCCACTGCTATGATCAGAAAGGTTGGCAAGGAATATATTAACCAGGTTCTGGCATCCCCGAAGTACAGGCTCTACGACCCGAACTACAACGGCGGGCTCTGGGTTGGCAAGGAATATGCCAGCGGCGTGGCATTCCACCGCGACCCGCTGCATCACCTCTCACATGGCGCCACAGCCATGCAGGTCGCCCGTTTTTACTATATGCTGCAAACTGGCAACCTTGTTTCCCCCACCTATTCACACGAAATGAAAACTATTTTATCAAAACCGGGAATCAATCATAAATTCGTCAAGGGCTTGAGCAACACTAATGCGACAATCTATAGAAAATCAGGAAGCTGGCGCTCTTTTCATGCCGACAGCGCCTTGATTGAACACAATGGCCGCCGATATATCGCAGTTGCACTGGCCCATGATTCAAAAGGCGGTGTATGGATGACGCAACTAATTCGTGAAATGGATAACATTATCTTCCAGCATGCTGACTATGCGGCACAGGTCAGAGCTACGAAGGTTGCAAAAGCACCACGGAATTCTGTAAAACGCATCATGTAGCCTGTATACAACACATCGAAAAAAACCGTCAGGCAGAGTTCCCTGACCGTTTTTTATTGATTCCGTACAACTGCTGAAACTCTCCGCCCATGTTCTTTACTTAGTATCACCAGCGTCACACCCCAACCGATAC
Organism: uncultured Zetaproteobacteria bacterium; assembly: GCA_964636805.1. Lineage (GTDB taxonomy): Bacteria > Pseudomonadota > Zetaproteobacteria > Mariprofundales > Mariprofundaceae > Mariprofundus. The sequence goes on along the minus strand of CAZWWF010000005.1, from coordinate 3,923 downwards.
AAATCAGTACCACCAGCCAGACCAAATCCGCACTGGGAACCCTGAATGGCAACCACTGCGTCAACAGCAGGATCAGAAATGAACTCAACACCTTGAACAGGCGATAACCAAACATATCAATCCATGCTTTGGCCTGAAAAATCAATAGAGGATCGATAGAAACATATAACAACTCTTTTGAAGCCCGATTGATTGAATAGGACAAGCCGCGATCAGCAATCTTGAGCACTGATCCTGTCATAAGAGTCGGTGAAGCCATATAGAACATCGAACTGATCAGCACGGCAAGCGGCTGCGCACTGAGGCCCGCAATAACACCCAGCCAGCGATGCACCACTGGTACAATCAGAACATTCACGGCAATCGCCACAGCACCCAGCAAACTGAATAATTGTCCCAAAAAAGCAGTACGCTCATCGCGTCCGCTCAGCGTCGCTTCAATGACACTCATAAACTGGTATTCCACCAGTGGACTAACCATCTGAGCCAGCAATACAATTAAAGTAATCAATTTCAGATACCGATTGGAAAGAATGGCACGCCAGCTACCTTTTTCGATATCCCGTTCATTAACTGTAACACCGATTTGACGGTACAGGCCGGCTCGTTGCATCAATACCGTAAGCGCAATCAGCCCCAACAAAATGGCTGCGGCAACCAGTAGTAAATCAACGGTTTGTAGTCCTGCTTGCCTGATAAGTATGTCTGTGGCCTGTCCACCAACCACACCTCCTACCAATCCTCCTGTTGCAATCAGGCCATACCAGCGCTTGCCATCCTGCTCTGAATAGATGCTATTGGTCAGGCTCCAGAATTGCTCTACCAGAACTACGCTGAGAATATCGACAAAGATAAAAAATGCTAAAGCCGTAACCGGCACAGGATGAATCAGCAATGAACGAAAACCGATTAACAATATGATGATGATCGATACGGTTGCAAGCACCACCTGCAAACGGGAAAAACGTGCAATCAAACGATAGTAGAATGAAACAATAAAACCCAGCGTCAACGCTGTCGCGATCCACACATAGGGTAAAGAATCACTGCCCAGCACTTCCAGGAATATTGAACGGCTGGCCGGCTTGAGATGATACAGTGCAGCAATAATCAGAAAGAAATTTGCAAACAGAAACACACAGCGTAGTAAAGGCCGGTCTTGAGTCGAATCTTGCATCATTGACATAACGGGTAATTCTGGAGTATGATGACATCGCTTGTACAGTCGGAAAAGTTGTTTCGGCGGGGAAGGCGCATATGTCAAACAAACCGCGCATGGCAATCAAACTATGGTTCAGATTAATGACCGGACTGCTTTTCTTTATGCTCGCCCCCCACAAATCCGTTTCTGTTGAGCATTCCCAGCAACCTATTAATAATCATAAAAACACAACCATCAAACTGAAAAAAACTTACCCGGCAATTCGTGATCACGCTAATCCCAAAATGCAGAAAATGCTGGAACAGCACATTGCCTCACTGCACCTGAGCGGTGCGATCCGCGATAAACGTCTGGCTGTTGCACTGGTTGATGTCACCAATCCTGCCTCTCCAAGCATGGCACAGATTAACGGTGATGAAATGATGTATGCTGCCAGCATGCCCAAGATTGCAATCCTGCTGGCTGCTTTTGAGCGTATCGCTGCCGGAAAGCTGCCGCTGGATAATGATTTGCGTAAAACAATGACCAGAATGATTCGCAATTCATCCAATAAGGATGCGACCAAAATGATCAGGAAAGTAGGTGGAAATTATATTAACGAGGTACTCGAATCACCGAAATACAAACTCTATGATCCGAATCACAACGGAGGCCTGTGGGTTGGCAAAGAATATGCCAGCGGGGTGGCCTTCCATCGTGACCCGCTGCACCACATCTCCCACGGAGCCACTGCCATTCAGACAGCACGCTACTACTACTTGCTGGAAACCGGTCAACTGGTATCACCGAAATATTCACATGAAATGAAAAATATCCTTTCCAAACCTGGCATCAGCCACAAATTTGTTAAAGGCCTGGAAGCCAGTCATTACAGTGATTTACAGATGTACCGGAAATCAGGTACCTGGCGCACCTATCATGCCGACAGTGCCCTGATTGAGCATGGTGGTCGTCGCTATATTGCTGTTGCTCTGGCCAGAGATCCCAAAGGCGGCCAGTGGATGAAGAAACTCATCCATGAAATGGATGCAATCATTGTTTCCCTTCATGCACACGATGTAGACGTTGCATCAACCGGTGCACCCGCGTCGCTAGCGTCTGCTGAGCCACTGCCGAGTTCTTCTTCAAAACATTTGATGTAACCACAACCATATAGTCCAAGACAGGTGCACCCGCCGGAGATTCTATGATAGCCACTGAATTCATTAAATTCAGTACATTGCCCATATATTTTCTACATACAAAGCCGGGCTCAGGCTTGCACTTATAGAATGAACCGGATTTAAAATATACCGCTGCATCCTTCAAGGCCGGAGAGGAAGCATAACGAATCCGCCACTGGGTCATGTATAACAAACGCTTGATCTGCAAACTGGACCAGCTATCAACCAGCCGGCCCTGCTCCATCCGCAAAATATAAAACATCAGTTCCCGAGCTGTAGCAACACTGTTGCTTCCCGGTACGCGCCTCTTGCCGGTGCGGGAAAAGAAACCACCCTGTCTGAGCCTGTCAGGATCCAGCCCGTTGCGGATGACGGGGTGCTGCAATGCCTCCAATAATGCCTTACTCAGTTCTTTTTTCGGCGTCCGACTGAAATAATCATGCTCTTTTTGCCTGCTGACCGGATAATCACGACCGAAGTGACGCAACAGCATCACATGCTTGAATACCATGCTGGCAGCAGCATTGGAGCTGGCTGACAACATCCAGTCCAGATAGGTCCAGAAATTGGCAACATCACCCTCAACCAATGGCCGTTTAACCATACGCATCTTGTCCGGATGCCAGAATGGCACCGTGTGATGATCAGAATGGATAAATTCGTCGGCAACAATCAGGCTGTTTCGTAGCACATTCTCACGCGCAGCAATATCATCAGGATAAATATCTGCAAGTGCCTGAAACAATGCCAACGCGACAACCAGTTTACCCACACTGCCCGGATTGCGAATCACATTCGCCTGATATTCCGCATAACGCGGTCTGTCTATATCACTGAAATCCAGAATACTGATACTGTAATCGGGTGCATCAGCTCCCAACAGTTTGACAATGGCTTTCGACAACTCCGGATCAGGGCTTGGTAACCCGTGCTCAAACCGTCCTTGCAACCTCAAAACCACCTGATCCATCCCCAGCTGTGCCCCGACCGGCACACGGTTGCCCCGCACCTTACCCTGCTGGGCTAGCCGGTAACCTTCCAGACGGGTGATGCCGGTTTCCGCTGCACCGTCCAACGGAAAGGCATGCACATCAAATGACAACAGAATCAATACTATTCCGGACAACCAGAAGCGCATCATCTCAGACCATCCGATACCAGTGGATACTGGTCCAGTTGTACCCTGACTTTTTCTCGCCCGGACAATTGCCCGTCCATTTCAACCAGTGCTAAACTGCGGCTTGCACGCCTACTCTCAACAAAGGGCCGAATCTGGAACAGTGCTATCTTCCCTTGTCGAAAACCAAACTCGATATCCGCAACAACAGGTAATCCATCAGCATTTCTGGGCAAGGGAAACCGTCGCTCCACATCAGCAACCAGACTGCGTAACTGATCAATTTCCCCTTTTGACAATACGTACTCACGACCACTGGCCGCTTGCCTGATCATACCGCCTTGCGGATTAAGTCCGGCGCGTTCAGGCGCGGATGCCTGTGCCAGAAGTTTTACCATACCGTTGCTTCGTTGCACCCTGAGTTCTTCTGCTGCCTGGCCTTCTACGGCACCGCCTACACCTTCATTGGTTGCAATCGATA
>CAZWWF010000004.1:0-27420 GCA_964636805.1 uncultured Zetaproteobacteria bacterium | reverse complement strand
CAGCTTATGCCGAAGACAACCAGCTTCAGCGAGCAGACCACTATAATGCCACAATCATAAACAAGCCTGTCAGCATGGAATAATTCCAGCAAGCTATCGCTGAAGCCATGGCTGCAGCCTGAAAAAAACAAACCAACCTTTTTAAGGACGTGCTGAGTTAATCAGCGCTTCCTTAAAAAGCGGCGATTAATCCATGGCTGGAAAACGCATCATAAACTGCATCCGTAAAATACAGCCCATGCGCTGGCGCTGTAGCTGCCCCTAGGCTTCTGTTACCGCTGGATAGCAAATCCTGAAATGCTTCGGGGCTACGCTTCCCCGCACCAACTTCAACCAGATTCCCTACCAGATTCCGAACCATATGATACAGAAACGCATCAGCTGAAACTGAAATACTGATGCAATAACCATGCTGCTCGACAGACAGTGTTCTGATTGTTCTCACTGCGCCGGATGCCTGGCAACCTGCAGCCCGGAGAGCACTGAAATCACGCCTGCCCACACAGTGGCATGCTGCTTCCCGCATGGCGTCCAGATTCAGCGCCCTGGGCATCCACCAGTGTCGCCATCTGTGCAGACTGGATGCCGTATTCCGGTTCCATATCTGATACCGGTAAGCTCGTTCCCTACAATCAAATCGGGCATGAAAATTTTCTTCGACTGCCCGTACCCCGACGACGCGAATTTCATCCGGTAGTAAACTATTACAACCATGGATGTAAGCCTTATAAGAACGTACCCAGCGCTCTGCATTGACATCGGCATGCACCAGCAATGCTTCGGCATGTACACCCGCATCAGTACGACCTGCTGCAGTTGCTGAAACAGGCACACCTTCAATGCGTTCCAAGGCAGCCTGCAAACATGCCTGAACCGATGAAGCATTGACCTGCTGTTGCCAGCCATGAAATGGCTGACCATCAAACTCCAGCACCATGACTATGCGCTGTTTTTTCTGTTTCATAACAACCACAACAACAAAAACACCATACAAGCGCAGCTTATCCATAAGGCGGAAAATAAATATCTGTCCACCAGGCTGTAACTGGTGCTTTGATCCGCAACCGGTACAAGCATAGGTAGTTGCTGTGGCCACCGTAACCAGAGCATCTGTGCATAAGCTGAAGCATCTGCCAATGTCTGCTTGAATGCAGACATCAGCAGCAACGGTGTTTTTTTCCAGTCATGACGCAAACAGTACTGCTGTCGTAAATATGACAATAATCCTGCCATATGGTTTTTCATGGATATCATCATCAATATCTGAACCATCATCCGCTCTCCGATTCCAGGCAACAGCAAAACGAACCGTAACCACTCCTCGCGACTCAACAGGCGAAACATCAGCACAGCCAGGGCATAGATACTGATCAGATGAATGCTCAACCATGTACCCTGCAACAACCCTTCTCTGGTCACTGCAACTGGGAAGCCCGGCAGTAACAATTGCCCCGGGGTAAACAACGTATGCAGCAACAGGATGGGTACCACAAACCAGCGGAGCAATCCCAGTACGCGTAAACTCGTAGTCCAGTTTCCATCCAGCAGACGAATCATGGCAGCTGCAAATACGGCCAGAAAAAGACATAACCATGTCGATGTTGTCATAAGGGAAAGAAACAGCAGCGCGAGACCAAACAAAAGCCGGGAAGCGGGATAGCTGCAAAAAAGCCTCTCGGAGATCGTCATAGCATGGAGGTAGCGGCTATTTCCATCATCAGGATACAGCTGGCGGCAACATCATTCAGCCCTTTTTATTATCCTCATCATCGTTTAATCCATCAGACTGATGAGCCGACTCCCGGGCTTCGACTTGCTCAAGGTCATCGTCTATAACAAACTCATCCCCGGGTTTGGTGACACCTTCAACATCCGAAGATTCAAAAAATGATTTTTCCAGCCTGGCGCTCTCATCATCGATAATCACCGGATCGTCATCATCTTCAAATTTACTCAACAAACGATCAAGTTGCCGGATTGGTTCTTCGTCATCTGCTGTTGCAGTTGCTTCATCGCCATAATCCATAAATTCAGTCAACAGAGAGTCCGATTCCTGTGCAGGATCTGCAGCGAATCCCGCCATTTCATTTGATTCACGCCTGGCACTGGCAACAACCCCCTCATCCTGCCTGGCTGCTGATGGATCGATGTTTTCATCATCGAATGAAGCATGATGCTGCCAGTCAATGGATTCAGGCTCATTAAAATCCTGAATATCAAACGGGCTCTGATCATGATTATCCTGGTCAGTCCTGGCATCAGACACATCGGGATTAGAAGAGTCAAAGTCGATATCCCCCATATCGGGTTTATCAAAGCCCCGCATTGGCAGATTACCTGAGTTTTCCTCTACAGGTATTGATTCGGCCGGATCTGCATTGCCAAATTTATTGCCAGCTGCATGCAATGGATCCATGACAGCAGTTTCTCCGGAAGCTTCAGCTCCAGCAACTGTCTTCGCCAACTCTTTACTTTCTCCTGCAGCCACCACAGAAGCAACCTCTCCTGATTCACCTACCGGAGAAGCTGCAGGGTGGACAGGCTCGCGCCGCAGCAGTACAGCAACAGTACCAAGCAATACAACCAACAATCCAATCAGTAACCAGATCATCCAGTCCAGCCCGTTAAACAAAGAGGCCGGCCTCTGGGCATGGGATTTCTCCAATTCTGCCTGCAAGCGGTTAATCAGGATTTCCAGCTTATCAATGCGCGCATTGGTTGCTGCCGCTGCAATATCATCAACTTTATTCGACAGCACTTCGATATTTTTCTGATTGGCGGCAAGTTGCTGGCGCAGCAATCGATTTTCTCCCTCCAACCGTGCCACCACCTGGCTACTTTCAATCTGCGACGGAGGTATCTTCGCTTGCTGCCCGGCAACAACGGAATCGGCTACCTTCCCGGCTGAACCTGAAGGAGGCTCGACAGCAGCCGGCTGAACCGAAGGTTTGCTCTTCCCGGCTACAGCTATTTCTCTGACAACGACCGGAGCGGCAGCAACACCAACAGCATGCTCGCCAACACTGATATGTCTCGTATAGCGCGTGCGCTGTGCTTCTGCTTCTGCAGCAAAACGGGGCTGTTGAATCAGTTTATGCCATTTTTTTTCATGCTCGAGAAAAACACGTGATGCTTCTGCCGGACTATGTCGCTCAACTTCTTCCGCTGTAGGAACATCCAGAAAGCTGTTCTTCTTCAACAGATTCATATTATCCTGAGCAAAACTGGATCTGTTCTTTTCAAACAGCGCCAGCCTAACCTGGCTCATGGTGTAGCGGTTATCAATCATCAATCGTTTGGCTACAGTCGAAAGGCTGTCTCCTCTCACAATCGGGCCATAACGGCTGGTTCTGGCCCAACCTGAAAAGTGAGCACTGGTGGATTCAGCTGTATTGGGTAAGGTTTTTTCTACAGGGACAGAAACCTCGCCGGGAGAAACAACCTGACCGGCTGAATCACTCACCCCATTTCCGGAGCGTTCTTCAGCCGCAGCGATTTTAACTGCCTGAACACTCGGCTGCGGCTGTTGCCTGGCTGCCTGCAGTACAGATTTTTTAACATCGAGAAAAACAGGGATTTTTTTGAATCGGGATACACGCCCGCTATGAATTTTTAAAATCAGATTAAAAAACGGGGCTTTGATTCTGCTGCTGGAAGACAGTTCAACGCGTACACCACGCTCATCACTGGCAACATCGGCCCGAATGTCTTTTAACACCGGATCGCGATACACCTCGAAAATTTTATAATCGGCTGGTGATGCGATTTGAACCAGAACCTTGGATATCGATTCACCGGACTCCAGTTTGACAGGTACTTCGGCATAAAAAGGTTCACCCAGATGGCTGGCAACTTCAATCTTTGCCAGAGAAGCAGCCGAAGTATTGCCGACAAGCAAAAACAGCGCCGGAACAAACAATGCGAGAACAGTTTTATGCCAAAAAAACCTCCTCGACCCGACCTTCAACCTGCCCCTCAATGCACCCTCCATTTCACTGCTGCTGAATCAAAATTTCCGCTATTTGAACAGCATTTAGCGCTGCCCCTTTACGTACATTATCGGCAACAACCCATAAATGCAAAGAATTCGGATATGAGTGATCATCCCGAATCCGCCCCACCCAAACATGGTCAGTGCCGGCAGCTTCGCTCGGCATCGGGTAATCTTCGCCATCCGGGTCATCCACCACGCACACGCCCTCGGCATCGGCCAGTAAACCTCGCGCCTTTTCGGCATCCATGGGGCCACTAAATGTAACGTTCACAGATTCGGAATGACCATAAAACACCGGAACGCGCGCAGTGGTCGCAGTCACAGCAATGTCAGCACCCATGATTTTGCAGGTTTCATCCATCATTTTATGTTCTTCTTTGGTATAACCGTCATCCATGAACACATCGATGTGCGGAATGACATTAAACGCAATACGGGCCGGAAAAACATCAACATCCGCGCTTTGACCATTGATCAGCTGCGCCGTCTGTTTGGCCAACTCATCCATGGCCTTGCCACCAGCGCCTGAAACCGCCTGATAGGTAGAGACCACCACGCGTTCGATTGGCGCAGCATCATGCAACGGTTTGAGTGCCACGACCATCTGGATGGTCGAGCAGTTCGGATTGGCAATGATTTTATTGTTTCGCGCCATCTCCAGCGCCTGCGGATTCACTTCCGGAACCACCAGAGCGATATCCTCGTCCATACGCCAGGCACTGGAGTTATCTACCACATAGCAGCCAGCCTCGGCAAAACGCGGTGCATGGGTTTTGGAAGTGTCACCACCGGCAGAAAACAGGGCTATGTCGACACCGGTCGGATCAAATGTTTCCAAGTCCTGTACGATATATTCCTTGCCTTTGTATTCGACAACAGAACCCGCACTACGACTCGATGCCACCGGAATCAGTTCGGATATCGGGAAATCGCGTTCGGCCAGGATCTCCAGCATGGTTGCACCGACTGCACCTGTCGCGCCAACCACAGCAACAGTATAAGCCTCTTTTTCTTCTATAAAACGCTCGCCCATCAGGCCAGATCCTCCAGCGCAGCACACACTGCATCGCCCATAGCCGAACAGGAAACCGAAGCTTCGCCGCCGAAGGCCAGATCCACCGTACGAACACCTGCATCCAGCGTATTTTCCACAGCCTGTTCAACCTTGTCAGCCAGATCAGTACGATCCAGCGAGAAACGCAGCATCATGGCAACCGACAGAATTGTAGCCAGCGGATTGGCCTTGTTCTGACCGGCAATATCGGGAGCGGAACCGTGAATCGGCTCATACATGGCAAATTTTTCACCAATAGACGCCGATGGCAACATGCCAATCGAGCCGGTCAGCATGGATGCTTCATCTGATAAAATATCGCCAAACAGATTCCCGGTCACAATCACATCGAACTGACGTGGATTGCGAATCAGCTGCATAGCCGCGTTATCGACATACATATGGGAAAGCTCCACATCGGAAAACTCGCTCTGATGCAGCTCGATGATCACGCTGCGCCATAATTCAGATACATCCAGCACATTGGCTTTTTCGACACTGCACACTTTATTTTCACGCAACCGTGCGGCCTCGAAAGCCTTGCGACCAATGCGACGCACCTCGGATTCGGTATACGCCATGGTATTAAAACCGCTCCGTTCTCCATTCACCGTTTCGATACCACGGGGTTGGCCGAAATAGATACCGGAAACCAGTTCCCGCACCACCAGAATATCGACACCGTCAATCACTTCCGGTTTCAGGGTAGAAGCATCGAGTAACTGGGAATGTACTTTTGTGGGACGATAATTGGCAAACAGGCCGAGATCCTCCCGAATACCCAGCAGCCCGGCTTCAGGACGCATCGGTTTATCCAGCGACTCCCACTGAGGGCCACCCACCGCACCGAGCAGCACTGCATCGGAGCCATGCGCCAACTCGCGTGTGGCATCGCAATAGGGATCGCCGTCCGCATCGTAACCGGCACCACCGATCGTGCCTTCTTCCCAGTTTGCATCCAGCCCGAAGCAGCGATTCAGCACATCCAGCACTTTGAGCGCTTCACACACAATTTCCGGCCCGATACCATCACCCGGCAATACAGCAATTTTGACAGCCATGATTTTCTCCTTTGTAACTATTCTGCCCACCGCGTTACTTAAATCAGCTTGAACTGAAAGTTACCACTACTTTTTTCCTACAACCGTTTTAACCGCAGTCAGAAACTCATCCACATCCTTGAATTCACGATACACCGAAGCAAATCGTACATAAGCCACGCCATCCAGATCACGCAATTGCTCCATCACAAATTCACCCAGAGCGCCAACGGCAATCTCCGATTTTCCGCTTTCCTGAACTGCGCGCAGAACGGCGTTAATGCCATGCTCCAGCTGATCGGCTGAAACCGGCCGTTTTTCAAGGGCTTTTTGCATACCTGAGCGAATTTTATCGAGATCAAAAGACTGGCGTGTACCATCCTTTTTAATGACCAGCGGCAAGCGCAATTCAGCCCGTTCATAGGTTGAAAAACGTTTGCCACATTTCTCACATTCGCGCCGACGCCGAACAGCAGCACCATCCTCAACGACTCGGGAATCCACCACACGGGTGTCATCATGGGAACAAAACGGACAATACATTCAGAATCCGGAATCAGCCTTGAAGCAGCTTAACTCTCGTACACAGGGAAACGACCGGTCAGTTTACGTACTTCATCAGCCACTGCCTGATGAATCCCTTCATCTTCCGGTGCATTCAAGACCTGCAAAATCAGTTCGCCAATCAGTTGCGCTTCGGGTTCCTGCATGCCGCGCGCTGTAATCACCGATGCACCGATTCTGACACCGGAGGTAACAAATGGCGATTCCGGATCAAACGGAATGGTATTCTTGTTGGTGGTAATACCGGCTGCTTCCAGCGCTTCTTCGGCCTGTTTGCCGGTAAGACCCTGCGGGCGTACATCCACACGGAACATATGGCAATCCGTACCACCGGACACAATGCGCAAACCACCTTCACTCAGGGTTGCTGCCAGTGCCCGTGCATTGGCAATCACCTGTTTCTGATCGGCCCTGAACTGATCACCCAGCGCCTCGCCAAAAGCAACCGCCTTGGCTGCAATCACATGCATCAGCGGGCCGCCCTGAATGCCCGGGAAAATACGGGAATTGATCTTTTTGGACAGTTCATCATCGTCGGTCAGAATCATGCCGCCGCGCGGACCGCGCAGGGTTTTATGTGTGGTGGTGGTGATCACATGTGCATGACCGACCGGGCTGGGATAAACACCGGCGGCAATCAGCCCGGCATAATGGGCCATGTCCACCATCAGAATCGCGCCGATTGAATCGGCAATTTCGCGCATGCGGGCAAAATCGATATGCCGTTCATAAGCCGAGGCACCGCCAATAATCATTTTCGGGCGCTGTACTTCCGCCATTTTCTGCATCACATCGTAATCGATTAATTCATTGTCCTTACGCACACCGTAAGCCACCACTTCATACAAACGTCCTGAGAAATTGACCGGTGAACCATGGGTGAGATGCCCGCCATGTGACAAATCCATGCCCATGATCGTGTCCCCGGGGTTCAGCACAGCCATATACACAGCCATATTGGCCTGTGAGCCGGAATGCGGTTGCACATTGACATGTTTAACCCCGAACAGTTCACGGGCACGATCCTGTGCCAGACGTTCCACTGCATCGACATGCTCGCAACCGCCGTAATAGCGGCGGCCGGGGTAACCTTCGGCGTATTTATTGGTCATCACCGAGCCCTGCGCCTGCATAACCGCTTTGGACACGATATTTTCACTGGCGATTAGCTCCAGCGTATGTTGTTGCCGACCAAGCTCGGCGGCAATGGCATCTTCTACCGCGCTATCGGCAAGCGGGGCATTAAAAAACTGATTGCGATCAGACATGAAATCTCCTGAAAATAGATAAAAAGTTCTGATTTTATGCGGCACCCGGCCACAACTTCAGAACCAATAAACTGAGCCGCGTATTATGTCGAACTGAAGTCTTGCCGTCATCTGCCGGTTTTACCCCGTCAGCAATTATTCAGCGGCTCAGCACATGCAAACCGGATTGTAACTCGAAACGGTCGGCATCGGCAGAGTTCAGTCGCACCACCAGATCAACAACACCATCGCCATCGGTTTTACTGAGCACCGATCCATGCTGATAACAAAATGCCAAGGCCCTGCCGTCGGAAATATCCAGCCTGAGGTGCAACTCATGCATCTCCTGGCAAAGCCAGTCGGTCAGCAATTCGATCAACTCATCCATGCCTTCGCCTGTAACAGCTGATATCGCCACACGGCTACCGGCAATCGTTTCAGCCCGATAACTCTCCAGCTCCGGTGCCAGATCTTTTTTATTCAACACTTCAACAATCGGCGGTGAAAAATCACCCACCAACCCCAGCTGCTCCAGCGTTTCATGCACCACTTTCGCCTGCTCTGCTTTCATCGGATCGGAGGCATCACGCACATGCAGAATTAAATCCGCTTCGATCACCTCTTCGAGTGTGGCCTTGAATGCATCGACCAGCTCGTGCGGCAATTCCTGCACAAATCCAACCGTATCAGATAACATCAGACGCAAACTATCGCCGATCTCCAACAATCGCAGCGTCGGATCCAGCGTGGCAAACAATTGATCGGCCACATAAACACCGGACCGGGTCAATCGATTGAACAGGGTGGATTTGCCGGCATTGGTGTATCCAACCAGTGCAACCGTAGGCAGATCCTTCTTTTTCCGTCCGGCCCGCTGGGTAGCCCGCATGCGTTTGATTTTTTCCAGATCTTTTTCGAGCGATATAATTTTATCGCGAATCATACGCCGATCCAGCTCGATCTGGCGTTCACCCGGCCCCCCCATCAGGCCAACACCGCCGCGCTGGCGCTCCAGATGCGTCCAGCTGCGAACCAGCCGGCCCATTTGATAATTCAGACTGGCCAGTTCAACCTGTAATATACCTTCGCGTGTTCGCGCCCTGGCTGCAAAAATCTCCAGAATCAGACCGGTCCGATCCACCACTTTGGCATCCCAGGCTGATTCCAGATTGCTCTGTTGCACAGGCGTCAGCGGATGATCGACAAACACCACTTTCGCCTCATGCGCTTCAACCCGCAGGCGCACATCCTCAACCTTTCCAGAGCCAAACAGCGTGGCAGAAATAATCTTGCGGACATTCACCCGCACCGAATCAACCAGTTCGCAGCCACTGGAATCCACCAGCAAATCAAACTCTTCCGCCCGCGCTTTCCACGCATAAGCACCTAATTGCTTCGTCGGGAATTCAGGATGCACGCTAATGGCGATATCCTTCTCGATGGCTACATCGTATGTTTCACCCATACATCAGTTTCTCCAATGTTTCACTATCACCATGCACAGCATCCGGCGTCTGGTTATGAAACCAGGTAACCTGACGCTTGGCATATCGACGCGTGGCTGTAATACCATCGCTTACAGCCTGTTCCAGCAGAATCTTTCCATGCAGACAATCCAGCAACTGTCGATAACCCACCGCCCGCAAGGCCGGATGCGAATCCGGCAGTTTCTGTTCATCCAGCCAGCGTACTTCATCCAGCCAGCCGGCTTTCATCATGGCATGAAAACGATCCGCCAGCCGTTGTCTGAGAATCCCACGCTCTACATCCAGCACAAACACCGGGCAATCAATCGGAACAGCTTCACTATTCCGTTGCTGCCATGCACTCAATGTTTTACCGGTACTTTCACATACACACAGCGCTCGCATAATCCGCTGTGTATCCCCCGCTTTCAGACGCAAAGCCATATCCGGGTCTTTGTGCTGCAGTAACTGATACAGGGCAGCCGTGCCTGCTTCTTTCTGCAAAACTTCCAATCGTTGCCGTACCTCCGGCTTTTCTGCCGGGATATCTGCAAAACCCTCAACCAGCGCACGTAAATACAAACCGGTACCGCCGACAATCAGGGGGATTCGCCCCTGCTCGTTTTCCTGCTCAATCACAACCCGAGCCTCTTTGGCCCAGCGCGCTGCCGAATACATATCCGGCAAACCGCAGCAATCAACCATAAAATGCGGTACCTCAGCGCGTTCTGCATCGGAGGGTTTTGCCGTGCCGATATTCAGCCCCCGATACAACTGCATCGAATCGCAGCAAACGATACTGGTGCTGGTTGCCTGTGCGACCCGCATGGCCAGTGCCGACTTGCCGGTACCGGTTGCTCCCATCAGTGCAACCGCCTTCAAACTAGTCTTTTCGCCCAAAGAGGCGCTCCAGATCGTTCAGTGAAAGAGAGACATAGGTCGGGCGACCATGGTTGCACTGGGCAATATTCGGTGTGGATTCCATGGCACGAAGCAATGATTCCTGTTCTTCATGTGATAAAAGGCGACCCGACTTGATCGAACCCTTGCAGGCACGATTACCCAGCCAGCGTTCGAGAATACGCGCCTGCCCGCTGCTGCCTGCTTCTGAATCGACCCCGGTCAACTGACATGTCGAAACCAGTTCCGCGACCAGCTCCTGCACCGGTTCTGCCGATAACATCGCCGGCACTGAACGAATCAGGAACAGGTCATCGCCTGCAATATCGATCTCCACCCCGAAAACAGTCAGCGCCTCGGTATGGTCATGCAACCATGCTGCGATTTCGCCATCCAGTTTCAGTTCAACCGGCGTAAGCAGCATCTGTTTTGCCACCGATTGTCCGACCAGTTGTTTTTTCAGCTTTTCATAGGTCATACGTTCGTGAGCCGCATGCTGATCAACCAGGATCACACCGTTGTCCGTCTGAGCCAGAATATAACAACGGTGAATCTGGGCAAGCGGCCGCCCCAGATCAATTGCGCCCTCCAGCTGATAGCTCTGTTCAGGCTCCCCTATAGCCGGTGAAGAAAATAAAATCCGTTGTAAGTCAGCAGGGACCGATACCGACCGGCCTGGTGATTGGTCGTTGCCGGAAGAAAAATGCGGCATCGCATCAGAGACCGGAGCACTTGCCCGTCCCCTTGCAGTATGTTGATATGAAGCGGACATACCGCGCTGCATCGACCCCATGGCCTGAGCTGTGGTGGTGGAAGATACCGATTGCCCCATACATTCAATACCGGCCCGAATACAGGAAACAACACCGGACCGTACCGTTTGCGGCGACATGAAACGAACCTCGCGCTTGGCCGGATGCACATTGACATCCACATCGGCCGGATCGATCTCGATTTTCACCAGTGCGACCGGATAGCGATCATGGAACATCACATCCCGGTAGCCGGCGCGCATTGCAGCAATCAGTTGTTTGTCCCGGATCACACGTCCGTTGACCAGAAATATCATTCTGGTGGAATCGCGATGATGAAACGTCGGCAATCCCAGGCGGGCCGAAATCTGTATCCCCTCGTGCTCAATGGATGTTTCGACACTGTTGTCGGCAAAGTCTTTACCCATAATTGCCAGCAGCCGGGCCCGCTCATCCTGAACCGGGAAATCAAATCGTTTGCGACCATCCAGCTCCAGCAGTATCGCAACAGCAGGATTGGCCAGTGCCAGCGTACGAACAACCTCAACGATGGCCGCCTCTTCGGTTTTATCCGTGCGCATAAAATTCAGGCGGGCCGGTGTATTCAGGAACAGATTGAGCACCTCGATGCGCGTGCCCCGCCTCGGCGCTGCCGGGCGTACTTCCAGACCGGAGCCGCCATCGACCCGTACTTCGGTCCCTTCCGTACTGCCTGCCAGAGCTGTCTGCATACGAAAGCGCGACACCGATGCAATCGCAGGCAAAGCCTCACCCCTGAATCCATGTGATGCAATACGGTGCAGATCATCGGATGTTTCGATTTTGCTGGTTGCATGGCGTTGCAGTGCCAGTTCAGCATCGTCAGCCGACATGCCGCAACCGTTATCCTCGATAACTATCCCCTGCTTGCCAGCACCCGTGATGCGAATAGTGATTTGAGTCGCACCGGCATCCAGCGCATTTTCCATCAGTTCTTTCACGGCAGAGGCCGGACGCTCGACCACCTCGCCGGCGGCAATCTGGTTGGCCACCTGCGGCGGCAGAATATGGATCAACGGTCCGGACAGCACAGTAAGCCCCGTAAAAATAGCGGAAGAGAAATAATCAAACTCCTTGGATCAAAAGTCGGCCAAATATGCTTGCTTTATTGTCAACAATCCACCCTTGCAACATTCCACATTTGCAACAATTCAGTTTGCAGCTGCCGTCGGAACCGCTAAGGTGTGTCATTGCCAGCCGGAGAAAAACAATGCCCAAGACAGCACAAATCATGATATCGATGAGGCGAAACGCATTATTCGCCGCCCTGCCGGAACAGGCCCTGAGTAATCTGACATCGCACGCATGTTTGAAGGTATTCCATTCGGGACAAATTCTGATCGAGGAGAATGAAGATAACGATGCACTTTTCCTGCTTACAAAGGGAAAGGTGTCCATCATCATCAATGGTACCGAAGTTGCCACCCAGCAAGCCGGTGAAACTGTTGGTGAAATATCCATGTCGAAAATCAGTCCGCCGGTTGCCCGCGTCATTGCCGTCAATGAAGTTGAAGCCGTTTCGCTTCCCGCCAGGCTCATCGAAAACTGTTGCACTGAATATCCGGAATTTGCCCTGTGTCTGCGTGCAACCGGCCTGCAGAAAGTTTACGACAGATAATCAGAGCCTGTGGTATCCGGATCCCTCATGTCCTGTAATACCGTATCAAGCATTACATCAGCATCATTGTAATCGACAGGTATGTGCCGAATTCCCGCTGCACCTTTCAGAACCAGTCCCGGAAACCCCTGCACTCCCATCTGTTGAGCCAGTTGCATATCGGCATTTAACATCGCCTGCGTTGCCGGTGCATTCAGATCTGCACGAAATCTGTCGACATCCAGCGCCAGTAATGCCGCCAGTTCAATGAGCACAGATTCATCCGAAGGATTGCGGGCTTGCAGATAATAGGCCTGCTGAATGGCCAGAATCATGGCATCCCCATTATTCCCATTGCCCGGCAACTGATTCCCGGCCGCAATCACGGCCCTGCAGGCCGGATACGTTGACCGTCTGGGTGTGCAATCCGACCAGAATGCATGGTTGAATAATGTTCCCGGCACCCGATGCTCGATCGCCTGCCAGTGCCGACGGATCATGGCCTGAGTTTCCTCCGACATCGGCACATCTGAATCCGGAGCCAGCCCGCCCAGCAGATATTTTACCTCAATCCCATCCGGTAAATGATGCTGTACCGCTGTCCAGACCGGCCGGAATGCCCAGCACCAGCTGCACATCGGATCATGAATATAATAGAGTATAGTCACTGCCTGCAAGCACAGCTCACGACATCATCCATCGCTGTCCGATCACACCGGTTCCCGACGAAATTTGAAAATCATGGTCAGTATCGCAAGGCAGCAAAGCGTTCCAAATACAGACACGGCAACCATCAGCCACTGCCCCAGATGCGAATAATATGCCGCAAACATCGCGGAAGCTGCTGCAAACACGATCCATTGCAAACGGGATAATCCGTCCACATCGCGAGTTTTCCAGGTCATGCGTAGCTGATCCAGAAAGCCCAGTGTAAATGCCAAAGCAGCAACCGAGCCCATCATTTGCCATGCATCAATATTCAATTCATACCTCTTTTCGTTATGGAGATGAAGATTTATTGCCGTCCAATTCATCTATCCTGATGAATTGCGGCAGACCGTCCATAACCTGCGATGAAGCACTAAGCTCATCAGCGTTTCCCTGTCGGACTACGCAACAGAATTAGCTGATCTGTTTGGGAACAGGCAAGGACAGCCCGGTGGAATTACGCATCAATAACTGTTTAATCGCACCGCTGTTGCCCATCAGGCGCATACCCAGACCGCGTATTTCTTTCAAACCGGGAAAGCTGGTGGTGAACAGCTGGTGAAAACCTTCCATCGAGCCCATGATCGACAATACATCGGGCAAGCGTTGTTTCATATAACGATCCAGCACACTTGAATCACCCCAATCTTCATCAAAGCGTTTGGCATCGGCAATCTCCTGCGCCAGCACCATAGCGTCGCGTAATCCCAGATTCACCCCCAGACCGGCCAGCGGATGAATACAATGGGCGGCATCGCCAACCAGTGCTACGCGTTCACGCACGATATGTTTGGCCAATTGTCCTTTGAGCGGAAAGGCGGCGCGATCACCGGCTTCGCTGATGCGCCCCAGCATGGGGCCAAAGGTCAGATTCAGGGCTTCCAGAAAAGCTGCATCATCCATAGCCATCAAACGATCGGCTTCGCTGTTTTCGGCACTCCAGACAATCGAACATAGATTATCAGTCATCGGCAACATGGCCAGCGGGCCGGTCGGAAGAAAACGCTGGAATGCGTTTCCGCGGTGCGGATATTCCGGACGCACCGTTGCCACGATGCCCTTCTGTTGATAATCGCGTTGCCAGCAATCAATACCTGCCTGACCGCGCACCCAAGAACGACCGCCATCGGCTCCGACAATCAGCGGCGTGTGCAACACACGTCCATCGGCCAGTTTAACGGTGACCTGATCCTGCTGCCATTTTATAGCGGAGATTTCCGCCGGACAGCAGAATTCCACATCATCACTTTCCAGCATGGCCTTGTGCATTGCGCGCTGGGTACAGGAATTCTCGATCAGGTAACCCAGTGTATCCTCACCGATCTCGGCAGCATCAAAGCGGATACCGCCGGCTTCCTGATTGTCCCATATACGCATCTGCTGCATCGGACTGGCATCGTCCTGCAGGTATTTCCACACACCCAGCCCTTCCAGGATACGCACATTACCGCGCACAATAGCAGACACCCGGCAATCCCTGCCCAGCGATTTTCGCACCTGCGGCTCATTCCGTTCGATGACCACAATCCGCAAGCCGGTGTTTCTCAGCGCACATGCCAGCGCCAGCCCCACCATACCCCCACCAACAATCACCACATCCGCATAATCAGAATGCCCCGTCATGCCATCACCTCCCGGTTATTGGTTGTGTCCGTGCGAGTACGCATCTGCCCGACGCCTGATGCCTGTTGCAGCAATAATCCGGACAGGGACAGGGCACGCGGCAATTTCTCCAGCCCCATGCCGCGTAACCATTTCACACCGGGAACGCTGCTGCCAAAGGTATGCACCATTGACTCAGTAAATCCGGCCACGGCCATCACATCGGCCCGGCGCTTTTCAGCATAACCCTGCATGAGAATCGACTGGCCCGGATCGTGATGGGCCAGATCGGAATCCAGCATCTCCACCAGTGCAACCACATCCCTGAGTCCGAGATTCATACCCTGCCCCGCTACCGGATGTACGGTGTGTGCCGCATTGCCGACCAGAGCAAGTCGCGATTCGGAGAATTTTCTGGCGATCGTGAGTTCGAGAGGAAAACTCGCACGCCGCGAGGTGGAGGTAATCGCACCAATCTGATTCATGGTGGTATCACCGGCGGCTTTCTGAAGCGCATCCATAAACTGATCATCGTTCATGGCCAGCAGCTGTGTCGCCTCGGCCGGTGTGGCCGCCCAGACAATGGAAAACCGGCCATCAGCCAACGGTAAAAATGCAAGCGGCCCTGAAGCCCGGAAGCATTCATAAGCGGTATTGTCATGGCCGTTTTTACAGGCCACCGATGCCACCAGGCCAAAACGATTATAATCCCAGCCCAGCACGCCGATACCGGCCTGATGCCGTATCTGGCTGTTGGTACCGTCAGCGCCAACCAGCAAGGCAGACGTGATGTCTGAAACACGATCCCCACAGCGAATTTGAATGCTGACCTGATCCGAATCCACATCAAAATCCAACACCGCAGCCGGAGAAATCATTTTTACGGACGATTCCTGCAAACGCTGATACATCGGCTCCAGCAGAAGCCCCATCTCAACCACATAACCCAGTTCATGCATATCCGGATTTTCATTGGCTGCATCAGCAGCATCCAGATCAACGCGCCCGCGATTGCCCGGTTCGGTCACCACAATATGACGAATGTCACCCAGCCCCTTCGCTGCGACATCATGCCACAAGCCCAATCTGTCCAGATGGCAACGGGAACCGTAATTCAGAGCAATCACCCGTTCCGGGTTTGTCGATGCAAATGAGGGGGGGTGCAGCTCAATGACTGCAACACGGTAATCCAGCCGATCCAGTTCAAGCGCCAGCGTCGCCCCGATGGCACCGCAGCCAACGATCACGACATCAAAATCCGTATTCCCTGAAACGGCCATAGCTTTGATCTCCCCTGTCTGATGTGAAGCTCTTATCCTTGCCGCTCGATACCGGATTGCAAGCAATCAGAATTCACGCGACATTATAAACGATACGGGACACGAACCCCGGGATGATCAGCAGGAAAATCCCTGGTATTGCGGCTGACAAGCAACGCTACAGCACAACGGGCTGTTGCCCAGATAATGGCATCCGGCAATCGCATCCGGTATTGCCGGCGCAGTTTCACTGCCCGCCCGGAAACATCAATATCGACCGGCAGCACAACAAACCGGTTCAGAAAGTCTCGCAACTGGGCCTCCTCGTCTGCACCGGATGCTCCAACCATCACCTCCATCCAGGTAATGGAACTAATCATGGGCTGTTCATAAAGCGCCAGCTCGTTCCGGGCCGCCCCAACACCATTCAGATAATCAATCAGGATATTTGTATCAAACAAGGCTTTCATGGCTGCTCATGCACAGTCGGCTCAGACCATTCATCCCGAATGTCATGCTGGTAGCTCAAGCCATCCTTCTGCCGGCCTTTCCACATCCCGAAAGCAGCATCATTACATTCAGCACGGTGCATTTTCAAATATCCCGAGACCGCCCTGCGCACGGCCTCAGCACGGGAAATATGCTCACGGGCACAAAGCCCGTCCAAATCCTGAATATCCTGTTCCGGTAAATCGATAATTGTCCGCATGACGTCATCATACAACGTTATCATACATCAAGTCAATACATTTAATCCCCGTGACAGACTATAACGGATGTATTCCGTCAATCAGACCTTGTACTGACAAACCATGCAGCCCTGTTAAATAGGGTGATATACACAAGAGTATTACCCTATTTATTGTTACGTTACCCAATTAACCGGGAAGCATCGATGCCCTGCCCCAACACCCTTTGCGCGGGGAACATCATAAGCAGAAAATTTAACAGTTTGTGCAGACGTTGGGCTTGTTCCAGTTTGTCCATAAGCCCTCCCATCGACATGCTATACCATAATCATGATCATCCAGTTTGTCAGTGAAACAGGCCGTGAACTATCCGCAGGCAGGTGCTTCTGCCACAATTCGGCCTATGAACGCAGACACACGCACAGACAAACCGCAATTGCCGGAACTGCAATTAAAGGATTTACAAAATCTGATACAACAATGGGGACAACCCAAATTCAGGGCCAAACAGGTGCTGGACTGGTGCAACAAGGGAGTGCTGAACCCGGATGAGATGAAAAACATCTCTGCCGAGTTGCGCAATACACTCAAGGAAAAACTGTGCTGCGAGCCGCTACAGCTGATCCGGCGCGAATGCTCTAAAGACGGCACGCGCAAATATGTGTTTGCTCTCAAACGCAAGCGCTATGCCGGAAAGATGATCGAGAGCGTTTTTATTCCGGAAGAGCAACGCGGCACAGTCTGCATCTCATCCCAGGTCGGCTGTGTGCTGGATTGTCCGTTCTGCCATACCGGTACCCAGGGCTTCGAGGCCAACCTGACGGCTGGTGAAATCATCGCGCAGGTGCTGGCGATCAAGGCAGACCTGCGTACAGAACCACTATCGGATGAATTGCACAGCGACATCACACATATTGTTTATATGGGCATGGGCGAACCCATGGCCAATGAAGCGGCCGTATTCGACAGTATCGGCCTGTTGATGAATGAAAACGGGCTGAACATCTCACGACGGCGCATTACCGTATCCACCTCCGGGCTGATTCCGCAGATTCAGCGCCTCGGTGAGTTATATCCGGTTAATCTGGCTATTTCCCTGCATTCGGCCATGGATATCAAACGCAATACGCTGGTACCGATCAATCACAAATATCCACTTAAAGATCTGCGGCAATGTCTGAATGCATATCCGGTGGGCAAGCAGCGACATATCACGCTCGAATATGTATTACTCGATCAGACCAATGATCAGGATGAAGATCTGCAGGCGCTGATCCGATTCGTCAATCCTGAACGGGAGCGGATCAATCTGATCCAGTTCAACCCCTACCCCGGCAGCCCTTACACGGGAACATCAAGGCAACACATGAAAAAATTTGCGCAACACTTGATTTCCAAAGGTATTCGTGCCACGGTGAGGCGTTCACGCGGCGATGACATCATGGCCGCGTGTGGTCAATTAAAAGCAGACACCAGGGCGGACATCAAAGGATCACCATGACAGAAAAGGCACCACGGACTGGCATTATCGGCGGCAGCGGGCTATACGATATCGAGGGCATTGAATGCCTGGATCGTCTGGATATCGATACACCATTCGGAAAACCGTCCGATGCGCTGATGCTGGCCACGATCCATGGTCATGAAGTCGTATTTCTGCCCCGCCACGGTCGCGGCCATAAAATACCACCGCACCGGATCAATTACCGTGCCAATATTTATGCCATGAAACTGGCCGGTGTGAATCGCATGATCTCGATTTCCGCCGTGGGCTCGTTGCGCGAGCATATTGCACCCGGCGATTTTGTGCTGGTCGACCAGTTTGTCGATCGCACCCACAGCCGTGCATCCACCTTTTTTGACGGGCCGGTTGTGGCGCATGTATCGATGGCCGATCCTGTTTGCAGCTGTCTGAAATCAGAACTGGCAACAGCATGTGCCAAAGCCGATATTCATATCCATCGGCAAGGCTCCTATCTGGTTATGCAGGGGCCGCAGTTTTCCAGCCGGGCTGAATCGGAACTGTACCGCAGCTGGGGTATGGATGTGATCGGCATGACCAATCTGCCGGAAGCGAAACTGGCCCGGGAAGCTGAGATTTGTTACGCTACAGTCGCCATGAGTACGGATTACGACTGCTGGCATGCAGAGGAAGAGGACGTGTCGGTACAGTCCATTATTGAAATCATGCATGGCAATGTCGCCAGAGCCCAAGCCATGTTGCAGCATTTTTTTACCGCCGACAGTAAACCAACTGGCCATACATGTACTTGTCAGCACGCCCTGGAAAGCGGTATTTTCGCTGATCTGAAAGCTCAGGATGACGATGCCATTCGGCCCATTCATGCGCTGGTAGAGCGTTTTTTATGAATATCCGTACAGCACTGACATTACTGATGCTGATATCGCTGACTGCCTGCGCCACTGCCGGCAAGGTTGCCGATGCTGACAAACAGGCAAAACTGGCTCATATTCATTATCAACTGGGCATTGATGCACTCGGAAAACAAGGCATGCTGCCCAAAGCCTTTGACGAACTCATGAAATCCAACGAGATCCTGCCCAACAAACCGGAAGTGCTGGATGCACTGGCTTATGCCTGGCTGCTGCGCGGCGACATGAAAAAATCCGAAGCTTTTTATCTGCGTGCCATCCACCATGATGCCGGTGCCGCCACGTTCACCAATTACGCCAACCTTCTCAATCAGATGAAACGCTATCCGGACGCGGAAAAAGCAGTCCGCAAAGCCCTGGCCGACCCGCGCTACCCCAATCAGGATCTTGCTTTTATCAATCTGGGGGATGCCCTGCTGGGGCAGGAAAAATATGATGATGCGATCAAAGCCTATCTCCAGGCCAGGGTTTTCAATCCCGACAGCACCCTTGTCAATATCAGACTCGCCCACGCCTACTTTAAACATGGAAAGTTGCAAGAGTCCCGGGCCTTATATGAGATCATCATTCGCAAGCAACCGGAAAATCGTCAGGCCGTTGAAGGACTGATCAGCGTTCTGGAGCAGCAAAACGATGCAGCAGCAGCCAGACAGATATTAAACCGGTTCAGTCATCAGCAAACAGTATCGCCTCTGGACCGTGCATGGGCATTGCGTGAACTGGATCGTATCAACAGCCTATGAATGATATGATTCCTCAAAAAGACGCTGGCCAGGAATATGCCATGGAAGCAGAACCGACAGCCCGGCAGAAACTGCTGCAGGAAATCGGCAGAAAACTCACCGAGGCTCGCGAAGCATGCCAACAATCCATTGATAAGCCGGCCCGCAAGCTAAAACTGCAAAAACGACACCTGGAGGCACTGGAAAGCGGCAACTGGGATACAATGCCCGATGATGTTTATGTGCTGGGTTTCCTGCGACAGTACAGTCATTATTTACATGTTGATCTCTCGGATGAAATTCATCGCCTGAAAAATGACCAGTACACCCTGACCAAGCCGCTGACGTTTCCCGACCCGCCGGTAGCTCCTTCGCGGCAGTGGGCATGGATTGCAGGCAGTGCTTTTGTCTTATTGTTTATTATATTCAATGTCATGACTGGAGATTACGTATCGGATAACAACAGTGATATCGAATTAACACCAACACCGGTTGAAACAACCGTAACAGCAGACACAATGTCCGATGAAAACCCTGCCACGGAAATGACAGATAGCAGCATACAGTCCCCTGCCCCGGTTCAGCCAGCCACAACTGCACCGGTCACAAGCATACCCGCAAGCAAGGACATACCTGCCAGCGAGCCTGCTCTGACAACAGAATCAGCGAAACCGGCAGCACATTCAAAACCGCAGCACACAGCGGGGAAACATCTCTTCCGCTTTGATGCCGTAGGCTCTCCGGTCTGGTTGCAGATATCCATGCCGAATAAAAACGGTACGGGTAAAGGCAGACTGCTTAAAGAGGTATTACTGCAACCCGGTTTTCATGTCAGCATCAAGGCAGAAACAGACACACTCTGGATCACCTGCGGC
This sequence comes from uncultured Zetaproteobacteria bacterium, assembly GCA_964636805.1. GTDB lineage: Bacteria > Pseudomonadota > Zetaproteobacteria > Mariprofundales > Mariprofundaceae > Mariprofundus. The sequence continues at coordinate 6,518 of CAZWWF010000004.1, read as the reverse complement.
AATGCACCTGCATTGCGTATCAGCGTGGATGGCACCGTCACAGCGACCAAAGGCAGTCTGGGGACAGGCAAGAAAATCCTGCGCGATTACCGCTTCAGCATTCGCGGCAACTGAAAGAATCAAAAATGAATATGTATGTAGTGGTATTATTCTGAATCTCTGGCAATAAAACCGTATGTATGGATACTGCAGGGTAAACACTTTCAGGCTTGCCATCAGACACAGCATACTGCATATTGCTGTGCCTTAAAATATATTCGATACAGGGGAATCCGACATGACAGCAACAGACTTTCAAACCGCACGCCGAAACATGGTCAATCATCAGATCCGTTGCTGCAAGGTGCTGGATGGTGATGTTCTTGATCTGATTGAGTCGATGCCAAGAGAAGATTTTGTCCCCGAACATGTAAGGAGTCTGGCCTATATGGAAGGCCATGTTCCCCTGCCCTGCAATCAGGAAATGCTGTCCCCCTTGCAGGAGGCCAGCATTCTGCAGGCTTTGATGCTGGACGGCAGCGAACGCGTGCTGGAAATCGGTACAGGAACAGGTTTCCTGACAACCATGCTGGCCATGCTGGCCAGTGAAGTTGTCAGTTGTGAAATTCATGAGGATCTGGCCAAACAGGCTGAGGAAAATATCACCGGCCACGGCATTCATAATGCCAAAATCATTCATATCAATGCCATGGATCCCGATGCAGTCGCAGGCTGTGCCGATTTACAACCACCTTTTGATGTCATCGTGCTGGCCGCTGCTGTGCCGGAGGTGCCATCTCATATTGAAGCACTGTTGAAAGATGGCGGTCAGATGATGGCATTCCTTGGCAAAAACCCCGCCTTAACACTGACACACAGACTGAAAATCGGGCAGACATGGCAGGAAATAAGCCTGTTTGAGACGCTACTGCAGGATATGGAAGGTATCCCGGAAAAACGCGAATTCGTATTCTGACCCTATCTGCTTCGGGAAGGCACCTGATCTGTACAGGATAAATAACTGCACCCTACCTGTCGATCGCATTCACAGTTAACATTCGGCCATGCACATTTCCGGCCCTTTCCAGAAACATCTAGGCTTGCTGTATCAGCAAACATCACTGCAACGGCTGTTATTCTGTTGTTTCGCTCTGCTTTTGCCCATACAGGCACATGCTGCAAGCAAAGCACCGGATGGAACACAATATGTCAGCCGTCAGGTTCTGACTGAACAACTGGCCTCGGAAACCGGTATTCCGGCCAATGAAATTCGCGTGATTCTGAAACGCGCCACGTTTCGACCCAAAATCATCAAACGCATGAACGGGCAATGGGAAGCCAAACCCTATGCCACATACCGCCCGCTGTTCGTCAAACAGGATATGCAGGACAAGGGACGTAAATATCTCGAACAGCATGCCGCCGTTTTTGCCCGTATTGAACAGAAATATCAGGTTGATGCCGTGATCATTGCCGCCATTCTCGGCATAGAGACCCGTTTCGGGACAATGCATGGCAAACAACCTGTGCTGGATTCGCTCTATACGCTGTCTACAGGTTTTCCGCGCCGTGCCGAATTCTTCCGCAAGCAACTGGCTGCCATTATTGAAATTAGTCGCAGGGACAAATTCAGCCTGGAAGAACTCAAAGGCTCCTATGCCGGGGCTTTCGGGGCGATCCAGTTTATTCCCACATCATTCCGCCAATATGCTGTCGATGAAGATGGTGACGGTATTCGCGATGTATTCCATTCCCCTGCTGATATCATTGGCAGCATCGCCAATTATTTCCACCAACATCACTGGCAGTTCAACCGCCCCTCGGCTTACTGGCTGCCGGTCGGTACAAAACTGAATCGTGAGTGGCAAAAAATAGCCAAGGGAAAACTGGAGCACTGGGTAAGCCTGAGCAAGTTGCGCACCTCCATGCCCGGAATTTTCAATGCCATCCCCCAACCCTGGCAAAACGATGACAAGGTGAGCATCATTGAACTGGAAACCGCCCGGGGTAAACAACTGGCCTTGGTACACTTTAATTTCTATGTCATTATGCGTTATAATCCGTCATTTAATTACGCCATGGCCGTGACCGAAATTGCTGCCATGCTGGAGAGAAAAACATTCGCAGTCGATTGATCGCCACCTTATTGCTGTTCATACTGATAGCCGTTACCGCAGGCTGTTCGAAGAAACTGCCCGAACCCTTGCCTGACAGCCTGACAACTGGCCACGCACATTTGCCCGATGGCAAGGGTGGCATCCATAAGGTGGGAGTCCCATACAAGGTCGGTGGCCGCTGGTACAAACCCGTAGCGGATGAAACCGCCTACGATGAAACCGGTATCGCCTCATGGTACGGACGTGATTTTCATGGCAAACACACAGCCAATGGCGAAACGTATGATATGCATGCGCTCTCTGCCGCCCATAAAACCCTGCCATTGCCTACACTGGTACGTGTCACCAATCTGGAAAACGGGCGTTCTGTCATTGTGCGCGTTAATGATCGCGGCCCATTCGTCAAGGAACGTCTGATTGACCTGTCATACGCCGCAGCAAAACAACTCGGTTATGCTGACCGGGGAACAGCGCGTGTGCGCGTGCAGACACTGGATATGCCTGCTCCGAAAAAAACCGACAGACTGGCCTCGGCAGCAAAATTCAGGCTGACCAGGCAACCCCATGCCAAACACACATCCGCTTCAGGCAGGCCAACCAGGACGGGCACAGCTTCACCCTTGTCTGGTAGAATGTTTATTCAGCTTGGCGCATTCAGTTCACAAGATAATGCCATCCGCCTGCAGAATAAATTGAAAGCAAATTTTCCCACCATCCGCGCTACAGAAATCAATCTGTCCGGAAAAATACTGTATCGGGTACGGATGGGACCGTTTGAGGATACAACCAACGTGGAACAAACAATCCTGTCGTTGCAACACAAAGGTTTCCAGAAACCGGTGGTAATCATTCAATGAACACACCTGCCAACATACGTCCACGCATTGCTGCTTTCGGCTCATCCCGGATCGGGCCTGAAGCGACTGTTTATCAGGATGTGTTCGAACTATCCGAAAAAATAGCACTGTCCGGCTGGGATGGAATCACCGGTGGACACCAGGGTATGATGGCTGCATTTTCTGAAGGCATGCATACCGGGGGAGCTCATATTCGCGGCATCACGCTGGAGCGTTTCCCGACCCCTCCGGATAATACACTCAGCGAAGAAATCCGCGCCCGAAATTTTTTTGAACGAATGGGTGTCATGATTGAACAGGCTCAGGCCTGGCTGGTCTTGCCGGGTGGCCTAGGCACGCTGGCGGAACTGTCCATGACCTGGGATCTGCTTGCGATTCATGTGTTTGAACCACGTCCACTGTTATTATATGGCGACATGTGGCAGCCGATCGTAAACACCCTCTCCAAGCAACTGATATTGTCGACTGACAAAGCATTTGAAACCATCCGGATCTGTAACTCCCATCAGGATGTGCTGGATGCGCTTCACACCGGGCACTGAAGCGGATATGAACAGGCAGCCTTTAAACTTTCAGGATCTGCGCAGCATTGCAGGCAAATCGCAACATGGCATGCGGCTCGATCAGGCGCTGGCTGAACTGTTGCAACTTTCACGTCGCAGAAGCCGGCGGGCCATTGATGAAGGTGGCGTTTACCTGAACAGAAAACGCTGCCGCACCGCCGGACGAACATTAAAAAGCGGTGATACCCTGCGTGTTGTCCTGCTGGACGGTGAACAACTGGTTCCCTTCACTGCCGACCAACTGATCTGGCAACAACCTCCACTCTACCTCATCCACAAACGCAGCGGTCAATATGCCCAGGAAGCCCTGCATCGCAGTCGCGGCACGTTGCCCGATGAGTTGGCCAGACATTTGGAACTGACCCCTCAACAGTCATCCGACCTGCGACCGGTGCACCGACTTGATCGTGGCACCTCCGGACTGATGCTGTTTTCTGCCAGTTCCGCCCAGCTACAATTATTACAGAAGAACTGGCACAGCTGGACAGCTAAACAGTATCTGGCCGTCGTCGAACCGGCACCGACATGGGAAACACGACACATGACTCTGGCGATTGGAAAACAACGCGATCAACAAGGTCGTTTCCATGTCTCCGAACAAGGTCGGGCCTGTGAAAGTGATGCACAGGTCATTGAACGCCGGGGTAACAGGGCAATGATCCATCTGATTCCACATACCGGTAGAACCCATCAGTTGCGCGTACATCTTGCTGCTTCAGGCTGTCCGATTCTTGGTGATATACGCTATGGCGGAAAAGAGCATTCGCGTTTAATGTTGCACGCCGAAAAATTAACCATGAATACATCGGATCAACCCACACCAGATCAACCGGCCCTGCCGGACACATTCACATGGAACACCCAACCCGAGGAGGATTGGCAATGGTAATCAATTCAGTTACGGTCAGAACACATACAAGGATTTTGCCAGTGATTATTCCACTATGCATGGCGCTTTTGCTGTCAGTCACTGCACAGGCCGCCACATGGCCCAAGTCTCCACCCATTGAAGCCAAATCATGGGCCATGATTGATGCCCGTTCCGGACAAATCATTGCTGAACACAATGCCGACCAGCAACTGCCTCCAGCCAGCTTAACCAAAATGATGACGTTATACCTTGCCTTCGAGGCCATTAAAAAGGGACGTCTGGATCCGGAAACGCGTGTTTCGGTAAGCAATAAAGCCTGGAAAATCGGTGGCAGTACCATGTTCATCGAACCGCGTATGCATCCGAAAGTCGAGGAATTGCTGCATGGCATCGCAACGCTGTCCGGTAATGATGCCTGCATTGCACTAGCTGAGCATATGGACGGCTCCGAGGAAGCCTTTGCCGAGCGTATGAATGACAAGGCTCGTGAACTGGGCATGCTGCACAGCCACTTTGTCAATGCCACCGGATTTCCGACCGAGAACCATTATAGTTCAGCCATGGATATGGCCATTATCGGTGCTGCCCTGTGGCGTGATTTCCCGGAACAGTTCAAATTATTCAAAGAAAAGGATTATACCTTCGACAATCACACCCAGCCCAATCGCAATCGCCTGCTATGGAGTCTGCCGGAAGCTGATGGCATTAAAACAGGCCATACCCAGGAAGCCGGTTACTGTCTGGTCGGCTCGGCTGAAAAAGATACCACCCGCTTCATCGCAGCAGTATTTGGCACAAAATCCGATCGGGCACGCGCCCAGCAAACGAAAACGCTGCTTAAATTCGGATTCAGGAATTTCACCACCTTGCGTCCTTCCGAGCGTGATATACGCCGTCAGGTGGAAGTATTCGAAGGTACCGAGAACCACGTCTGGCTGAAACCGGCCTTGCCGATCTGGGTTACTATTCCCAAAGGCAGTGAGTCTTCGTTGTCTTTCCGTTTGCGCTATAAATCTCCCCTGAAAGCTCCGATCCGGAAAAACCAGAAACTGGGCAGTATCGATGCCGTCATCGGCAGCAAGGACAGTAACGGCAAGGTTATCCGGTCATTTCCTATGGTGGCGGCACGTGCAGTTGATCAGGCATCATGGATCAGCCGTCAGTGGGATGGGCTGCGCCTGTGGATACGGGATGCCACCAGTGATGCAGTCAATGATGGGGCGACCGAAGAACAGACGCACTAGGATAGGCTCACACGAATCATGACCGAAGAAGCGTATTGAAATGACATTAACAGCGTGGGTAAATGGCCGCTTTTTGCCGCTGGATGAAGCAACTGTGCATATCGAGGATCGGGGTTTTCAGTTTGCCGATGGTGTTTACGAAGTCATCGCCTGTTTTGGCGGTACATTTCTCGATCTGGATGCGCATCTCGGCAGGCTCCTGCGCTCCTGCGAAAACATTGCCATCAACATGCCGGTTCCCCTGCAAGAACTGAAAACACTGATTGAACAGACTTACCGGCATAATCCGTTTGAGGATGCCATGATCTATGTGCAGGTTACGCGTGGTGCAGCACCCCGCTCCCATCTGGCACAGACTGAGCTAACCCCCACGATGGTGATCACATCCCGTGAACTGCCCATGCCATCGGCTGAAAAAATTTCGGATGGTGTCAGTGCCATTACTCTGGATGATATGCGCTGGAAACGCTGTGACATCAAATCCATCGCACTGCTGGCCAGTGTGATAGGTAAACAGGAAGCAGCTTTTCGCAGTGCTGATGAAACATTCTGGCTGGATGAACAACAGCACGTCCTCGAAGGCTGTGCCACCAACTGCTTTGCAGCTATTAACGGGTCACTGGTCACCCATCCTCTCGATCATCAGGTGCTTGGCGGCATTACCCGAAGCATAGTTCTCCGCATTGCCAGAGCACATGATATCACGGTGGAAGAACGACCATGGAAACTGACCGAAACAGGTCTGACTGAATGCATGATGAGCAGTACCACCAATGCCATTATGCCGGTTTGTCATATCAATGGAGAAAAAATCGGCACAGGAAAACCCGGACCTATGGCCATACAGCTGCGCGGCTGGATGCTGGATGAATTCGAAAAATTGAAAA
>CAZWWF010000003.1:0-27936 GCA_964636805.1 uncultured Zetaproteobacteria bacterium | reverse complement strand
TACTATTGGCGCTTGCTGTTAGCATCGCATTGATCGTTTTTCCGAATATCGCCGATCAAACCCTGCGCATTGAGGCTTTCGGTTGGATATTTGAGACCCGGCAAGGCACATTCATCGTTGCCCTGTTGGCCCTGTTGGCTCTACTATGGCTGCTGCGCAGCATTGCCGGTGCCCTGTTTGCCGGGCCCGGTGTTGCATGGCGCTCATTGCGCATGGGCAGTCGCAAGCGCAGAGAGAAAAAACTGAGAGATGCATTGGCACAGTGGCTGGATGGGCGTGGTAACGTAAGTGCCAGAACGTTAAAACGATGCCGTGGCATATTGCCCGACTGGCTCATTGAGGTATTCCAGACCGTACTGACCCCCGCGAATGAGCTACCCCTGCCTGCTGAAAATCAGGACCCTCTCATTACAGCATTGGTCGCCCGTATCGCTACGGATCCGCATGCCGAACATACCCCCGATCTGGCCACGCGCAAAGCGCATCTGGAGGCATGGTTGCATGCCCATGCCGGCGCTCCACTGGCAACGAGCAGACTCGTTGACCTGGCAGAGGAAGAAGGTGATTTGCCGCTATTTATCAATCAGCTGGAGACCGAATGGAAGCAGGGGCGCCGATCTGCCCAGTCTGTTAAACCGCGCCTTGTTCGCGCCTGCCTTACACTAGCCAAACAGGATCCCGTTCAGTCAATGGCTTTCCTGCGTAAGGCCTATCGACTGATGCCGGACGATCCCAACGTACTGATAGCCTATGGCAATGGTCTGTTGGCCAGTGGCGAAACGAAAACTGTTCAGCGCCTGTGGTCCGGTTACCTTGAGCAGCACAGCAATGATCGCATTGCCCGGTTATTGCTCGAACTTCAGCGTGCTGATCCAATGCGAAACTACCGAAAACTGGAGAAGAAACCGGTCGAGGCTCTTAATCAGGCTCAACGCTGGCTGCGTGCCGAGCTGGCCCATGCTGCCAAACTGGATGGTCTTGCCTTTGAACAGATGCAGGCGCTGGCGGATGACTGCTCCTGCATGATTGCCTGGAACAGCCTTGGTCAGTGGTATCAAGAGCTTGCCGAATATGAAAAAGCTGCTGACTGTTATCGTCAGGCTCTGGAAAAGCAGACCTCCGGATATCATTAAGCCGGCTACAAACACACATATTGAAACCTCGTAGTGGTTGTATTTTTTCTTCCACTATTTCGACTCACAATTTATTCGCCCTGACAGGATGGTGTTATGAAACGTTTTTTCTCCACATTGTTCCGCTGGTTTGAACGGCTGCGAAATATTTTGATTAACGCGGTGTTTATCATGCTTTTGCTGCTCACTGTCGGGGTGTTTTTTGCCGAACGGCCCGGTGTGCCAGACAACGCCGCATTGATCCTTAATCCGTCAGGCAGCATTGTTGAAGAGCTGGCACTGCCATCTACATCTGCCATACCATTGAATTTCTCAGTACCCAACCAAACACGCTTGCATGATCTGGTAACAGTCATCAAACATGCCGCCACGGATAACCATATCAAGTTAATGGTACTGAAGCTGGATGAGATGGGCAAAACATCGCTGCCCAAACTGCAGGAATTACGTCATGCCATTGAACAATTCAAAACATCCGGAAAAATGGTCATTGCTGTTGGCCCGAACTATTCACAATCGCAATATTATCTTGCGGCTACAGCGGATCAGGTGTTCCTGAATCCACTTGGTGTGGTAGCGCTGGAAGGGTTCAGTATTTATAAAAATTACATCAAGGATGCGCTTGATAAACTGCATATCGATGTACAACTGTTTCGGGCCGGTAAATACAAAGCAGCCATTGAGCCTCTGGTACGCAATGATATGTCCGCCGAGGACAGGCAATCCAACCGGTTGCTGTTGAATGTATTATGGACCGAGTACAAAAATGATGTGGCCGGGATGCGTGACATCAAGGCGGATCGCTTGCAGACCGTGCTGGATGAGCCGTCAAAATATTTGGCTGAACATGATGGCAGTACTGCTGAACTGGCCAAGATGGAAGGCCTGGTCGATTCGCTTGCCAGTCACGGAGAGATTCAGAGCTATATTGCCAGCGCCCTAGGCAAGCAATCCGGCGAGTATACCAGTATCGATTTCCGGCAGTACCTGAATGCAACCAGTGGCGACAAGCCTTCCCCCAAAGCAAACCGGGTGGGCGTCATCACGGCCAGCGGCATGATTCTGGATGGAAAACAGCCCCCCGGCACGGTGGGCAGCGAAACCATGATGGAGATGTTAAACAAGGCCAGACTTGATCCTAATATCAAAGCCATTGTGCTAAGAATAGACAGCCCCGGCGGTAGCGCCCAGGCATCGGAAGCGATTCGAAGCGAAATCGTGCGCTTGAAAAAATCGGGGAAACCGGTGGTTGTATCTATGGGCAGTATGGCCGCATCCGGCGGTTACTGGATGGCCACACCTGCCGATCAAATATGGGCCGCCCCGACCACGATCACCGGCTCGATTGGTGCTTTTGGCGTTTTGGCTAATATGCAGCGCAGTCTGGAAAAGCTGGGTGTACATACCGATGGTCTGGGCACAACATCGATCGCCGGTGGTATCCGGCCTGATCGCCCGTTACCGCCGGAACTGGATAAAGTCATGCAACTCTCCATGCAGCATATTTATCGCAGTTTTTTACACGTTGTTGCCAGCGGCCGGAATCTGCCAGTCGAAAAAGTAGCGACATTGGCGGAGGGCCGTGTCTGGAGCGGCACCGATGCGCACCGGCTGGGGCTGGTTGATTCGCTGGGTAATTATCACGATGCGATTGATGCGGCAGCAAAACTGGCCGGGATTGAGAAGAATTATAGTGCTGTCCGCATTAGCCCGACACTGAGCTTGCGTGAAATGCTGTTGGTGAAATTGTTCGGCAATGCCGATTCACTGGTGGCACACATGGTCGCCGTGATCGGGAGCCAGCTACCTGTACTGACACAGGTATTGTTACCATCTCCGCTGATGCAGGAGATGGTAACAATGAATCGCATACTTGGCCTGTCACAGGAGCGGCCCACAATATTTGCCATGTGTAATCTGCATGTGGAGTAATGTTACAAATAGAGGCAATTATGTTGAAACAAGCATTGATTGGCCTTTGCTGATGTGTAAAGCATGGCCCGGATGAGGTTATCCCCGTGTTATCCCTTTCAGTTAACTGTTTATTTCACATACTGTCTCTACTGCCTGTAAGGCTGACCGGTGCGCTGGGTGCAGGAATCGGGAGGCTTTTTTATTATCTGGATAAACGACACCGCCACATCGCTCTTCGCAACCTTTCCCGAATCTACCCGGAGAAGAGCCAGTCGTGGCAACGACACATTGCCCGTGAATCTGTTGCCGAAATGGGCCGTACTTTGTTTGAAATGCCGCATGTTTTTCTGCGTTCCAGAGCATTTCTTCTCTCCCGGATCGACTATGTCGGGGTGGACGTAGCCAAATCATTGATAGCCTCGGGGCAAAGCGTGATATTTACTACATGTCACCACAGCAACTGGGAGCTCGCGGCCCAAACTATGGCTTTGCTGGGTTATCCCTCCGACCAGATATACAGGGCATTGCGACAACAACCTCTCGATATCCTGCTCAAACAATGGCGTGAACGATTCGGCAACACCCTGCATTCACGCTCGGAAAATATACGCTGGCTGCCCAAGGCGATTCGCTCTGGTCATACCGTAGCTCTGATGATTGATCAACATTTGTCCACCGGAGAGCCCATCCCTTTTCTTGGGCATCAAGCCAATACAACAACACTTCCGACGATTTTTACGCTCAAAAAGGATATTCCAGTTTTCGCTGCAACATTACATCGCATAGGACACCAGTTCCGATTCAGAATGGAGTTTCGACAAGTCAGCTTCCCACCAAAAACGCTTCACAAGCAACGTGATATCATTGAGCGAACCAGAATGATCTCCGATGCATTCGCTCCGGCCATCCATGCCAGACCGGAGCTATGGTTGTGGGTTCACCGCCGCTGGCTATACCTGGATGAACAAGAAAGTACGGCAATTCATTAATTAGCCCTCCAGTCCATTTCATTGAATTTTCATCTTGACAGGCTTAATGTGCGTCACATGTTGAATTGCCATTTGCATATCCGTGGATGCGCTCGCCTGATGGCGGTGCTGTTCGTCGTGCAGATTGTGGCTAGCAGTTTATGCCTGCTGACGGCGGAAGCACATGCCATGCCTCAGATTGTGTCGCTGCCGAACGTGTCGATGCAGAACAAGGACATGGACGGTAACTGCGCCAAGCAGTTATACACAGCCGACACCAGTCGTGATCAACAGGGCTCTAATCACTCCGAAGCCTGTTTTCACTGTGATCAGCCCGATCAGCTTTCCAGTACCGTCAATGCACCTGTAGCACCGATGCTGCTGGTCCTGGCCGATTTTGTCAGTCTGTCTGTGGCACCGCTGCTTGTTCAGATTGCAACAGGACAGCTCACTGCGCGAACGCAGACCGGGCCGCCGCGTTCATCCTCTCTCCTTTATAAAACTACCCAGCGCATCCGCGTTTGATTCACCTTTTCTGCTGACGCCACGGCTCGAATGAGCTGTGGTGCGCGTGTTTGTTCGTTGTGAACTGGCGCGCGCGCATCAAAAGAAGAGAGGCATGATTTCATGCATGGTATAAAACAAATCTGGCATTTTCTGGCAATCACAGCTCTGATGGCTGTATCTCCGATTCCAATACTGCATGCGGCGCAATCTCCGCTGACATTACAACAGGCCGAAGCGCTGGCTGTGCAACACAATCCTGCGCTGGCAGCGGTTGGCAAACAGGCCGAAGCCATGGCGGCGATTCCTCCTCAGGTGGGTAGTCTGCCTGATCCGAAGGTGTCGATGAAAGCCATCAATCTGCCGGTCGATTCGTTTTCCACGACACAGGAAAACATGACCCAGATGCAATTGGGATTTTCGCAGGCCTTGCCGTTTCCGGGCAAGCTCGGCCTGAAATCAGCAGCGGCTGAACATATGGCAGCAGCGGCCTTGCAGAATACGCAGGAATTCCGGCTGGTATTGTTGCGCAATACCCGCATCCACTGGTGGAATCTGGTCTATCTGGACAAGGCGCTGGAAATCATCCGGCGCAATCAGGATTTATTACGCAATCTGGTCAAAATCGCTGAAACGAAATACAAGACCGGCAAGGGTTTGCAGCAGGATGTGTTGCTGGCGCAGTTAGAGCTGTCCAAACTGCTCGAACGTGAATTGAAATTGCAAGCGGCGCGCGAACGTGAAGCGGCAGGACTCAATGCCCTGCTGGGTCGTTCCTCGGATACGGCGATTCTGTTGCCGAAACAGAATGCCCATGATCTGGAGGAGCTGAGCCGCAAACGCAATCAAAGCCTGGAAGATGCACATCAAAAGGTGCGTGCGCTGAAACAGTGGGCCAGAGGGCACCGCCCCATGCTGCTGGCCATGGATGCGCGGGTTGAAGCTGCTGGCTCTATGGTGGCGCTGGCCGAGAAGGATTATTACCCTGATTTCAACGCCGGCATTAGCTACGGGTTCCGGCAGGGCGTTAATCCGGTCAATCGTCAAACAAGGGCTGATTTTACTACCTTCATGCTGACCATGACCGTGCCGTTATATACCGGCAGCAAACAGGACAGGGCCGTGGATCAGCGCCGGGCAGAAAAAGCGCAGGTGCAATTCTCGCTTGAAGATGCAATCAATCAGGTGGAGGCGGATATTGATGCCGCTGCATCCGATTTGCGTATTGCGCGTGATCAGGTGGCCTTGTTCGACCATGGTATTCTGCCGCAGGCACGTCAGACCACGGCATCCATGCTGGCCGGTTATCAGGTCAATAAAGTGGATTTCCTCAATCTCGTGCGCGCCCAACTCAGTGAATTCAATACGGATATTCAATACTGGCGGAAGGTATCGCAGGCGCATCAGGCCGAAGCCCGCCTGGCCGCCGCTGCCGGCAAAGAAAGCCTGCAATGAAGTTTGCAATCAGAAGCACTTTTATAAGTCCCATAAGACTTACAAGTCTTATGGGACTTATCCCCTATCTATTAGAAATCAGGAGTAAGAAATGAAAAAAATTGGCATGATGATCACAGTGTTGATCGCAGGGCTGGCCGGGGGCTATTTCTTCTCTGGTATGCAACATGAACAAGCCATTTCAGGTAAATCAAAACCAGCGGCCAAAGGCAATGGGCCATGCGCGAACGGGGCTCAGCCATTAATGTGGCGTAGTCCGATGAATCCGGCTGTAACCAGCCCGACGCCGAGTAAAGACTCGATGGGCATGGATTATATCCCGGTTTGTGCTGATGCCGGCGCTTCTTCCGGGCCTGCCGGAACGGTGAAAATCGATCCGACCGTCACACAGAATATGGGTGTACGCGTGACCAGAGCCGTTGAAAAAAATCTGTCGCGTGCGATTACCACGGTCGGACGTATTACTTATGATGAAACGAGGCTGGTGACGCTGCACCCCAAGGTGGAAGGCTGGGTAGATAAACTATTTGTCGACAAGACAGGTGAAACGGTCAAGCAGGACACCATGTTGCTGTCGTTCTATTCACCGCAACTGGTGGCCACGCAGGATGAATATTTACTGGCATTATCCAACTGGCAGCAACTGAAAGATAGCCCCTACGTTGATATCAGAGAGGGCGCCAAACGGCTGCTGGATTCTTCACTGGACAGGCTACGTTTTTTCGATGTGGCAGAGCACCAGATCAGAGCACTGCAAAAAACGCATAAGGTGCGTAAAAGCATGCATATTCACTCACCTGCTACAGGCGTAGTGACAAAGATCAGTGTGCGTGAAGGTGCACATGTGACGCCTGCATCGGAGCTGTATCAGATTGCCGATTTGTCCCGTGTCTGGGTGCTGGCAGATTTGTACGAGTATGAGATCGGCTGGGTGAAAACAGGTGATGAGGCAGCACTGACCGTTGCCTCGTTGCCGGGTCACAACTTCACCGGGCATATCACCTATATCTATCCCTACCTCGATCCCAAGACACGTACCAACAAGGTGCGAATCGAGTTCGATAATGCGGATGGTTTGCTCAAGCCGGATATGTTTGGCGATGTGACGATTACCTCCCGAAGAACCAAGCCCGGTCTGTTCATCCCCAGAGAAGCTGTTTTGATTACCGGAAAAAAGGCGCATGTGTTTGTACAAACCGAGCCGGGTCGCTTTGAGCCGCGTACCGTCAAAACAGGCGCCAGATCTGACGGCCTGGTGGAAATTCTCAGCGGTGTGAATGACGGCGAACTGGTTGTGACCAGTGGTCAGTTCCTGATCGACTCCGAATCCTCCATCCGCGAAGCCGCCGCCAAAATGGTGGCTCCAAAATCTTTAACCGCAAAGGAGCAAGCATCGGTGCCCCCTGCCAATATTAAACGCAAAGGAAACCAGAGTATGAAGATGGAAGGGATGGACATGAAGAGCATGGACATGGGCGACCATTCGACAGGAGAGCCGAATGGGATGGCCACAGGCCACCCGCAGGGTGTGAAGATGGATGGCATGGATATGGGAGGTTCAAAATGAATGTGTCTATAGACTCTTGTTGTGCCTTCGTGGTTAAAGGGTTTGACGTATGATCGCTAAAATCATTGATGCGAGTTTACGCAATAAATTAATCATCCTGATTTTTACCGGTATTCTGGTGGCGGCGGGCGCTTTTGCGGTGAAGAATATTTCACTCGATGCCATTCCTGATTTGTCCGATGTGCAGGTGATTGTATTTACCAAATATGCCGGTCAGGCGCCACAGGTGGTGGAGGATCAGGTCACCTATCCGTTGACCACGTCCATGCTGGCCGTGCCGCATGCCAAAGTGGTGCGTGGTTATTCCTTTTTCGGATTTTCTGTTGTCTATATTATTTTTGAGGATGGCACTGATATGTACTGGGCGCGTTCGCGCGTGCTGGAGTATCTGAATTATGTGTCCGGCCGCTTGCCCGCAGGCGTGAATCCGTCGTTGGGGCCGGATGCCACCGGGGTGGGCTGGGTGTATGAATATGCGCTGGTCGACAAGAGCGGCAAACATGATCTGGCCGAGCTGCGCTCGATTCAGGACTGGTATATGCGTTATGCCCTGCAAACGGTGAACGGCGTATCCGAAGTGGCTTCTATTGGCGGTTTCGTGAAGCAGTATCAGGTCGAAGTCGATCCCAATGCATTGGCGGAATTCGGCATTCCTCTGGCCAAGGTCAAGCATGCGATTCAACGCTCCAATAATGATGTTGGTGGTCGTCTGGTGGAAATGGGCGAAACCGAATTCATGGTGCGCGGCAAGGGGTATCTGAAGGGTATTGCTGATCTGGAGAATATCCCGGTCGGTGTCGATAATCATGGTACGCCGATTCTTCTGGGTAATGTGGCGCATATTCATCTGGGGCCGGAACTCAGGCGCGGCCTGGCCGATCTCAACGGTGAAGGCGAAGTGGCCGGCGGCGTGATTATCATGCGTTTTGGCGAGAATGCGCTCAAGACCATTGAAGCGGTGCGCGAGAAGCTGGATGAGTTGAAGTCCGGTCTGCCCGATGGCGTTGAAATCGTGCCAACCTATGATCGTGGTGGCCTGATTGAGAGCGCCGTGGATAACCTGAAAGACAAACTCATCGAAGAATTTCTGGTGATTTCTCTGGTCTGCATGCTGTTTTTGATGCATGCGCGTTCGGCGCTGGTGGCGATTATTACACTGCCGCTGGGTGTATTGATCGCGTTTATGCTGATGCAGTGGCAGGGGCTGGCGGCCAATATCATGAGTCTCGGTGGTATCGCGATTACGCTTGGGGCCATGGTCGATGGCGCGATTGTGCTGATTGAAAATGCGCATAAACACCTCGAACAGGCGTTGAATGAAAAGAAGGGTCACAGTCACAGGCAGTCCACCACAGAGGATGCAGAGGACAGTCAACATCTTTTATCATCAGAGCATGATGAGAGTCGTGCGTCTGAGGGCGGCGAGATGGCATTGACGGTTGCTGAGCGGTGGGGAGCTGTGGGCAGGGCTTCGCGCGAAGTGGGGCCAGCACTGTTTTTCTCATTATTGATTATTACGGTGTCGTATATGGCGATATTTACACTGGAGGCGCAGGAAGGGCGGTTGTTCAAGCCGTTGGCCTTTACTGCGACATACGCCATGCTCGGGTCGGCCGTGTTGGCGATTACACTGGTGCCGTTACTGATGGGCTGGTTTATTCGTGGCAAGGTGATGCCGGAGGAGAAAAATCCGGTCAATCGCGCCCTGCAATGGGCGCACGGGCCAATGCTGGCATCTGCGCTGAAGCATAAGTGGGTTACTATTCTGGTGGCCATCGGCCTGCTGTTTTCGATGACCATACCGATGGGCAAAATCGGCTCGGAATTCATGCCGCCGCTGGATGAAGGGGATATCCTCTATATGCCGACCACCTTCCCCGGCATTTCGATTACCAAGGCCAAGGAATTATTGCAGCAGACGGACCGGATACTTAAAACCTTTCCCGAGGTGCAATCGGTATTCGGCAAGGTTGGCCGAGCCGATACGGCTACGGATGCATCGCCGCTGTCCATGATTGAGACGATTATTCGTCTCAAA
This sequence comes from uncultured Zetaproteobacteria bacterium, assembly GCA_964636805.1. GTDB lineage: Bacteria > Pseudomonadota > Zetaproteobacteria > Mariprofundales > Mariprofundaceae > Mariprofundus. The sequence goes on along the minus strand of CAZWWF010000003.1, from coordinate 18,357 downwards.
CCCAAAGATCAGTGGGCTGATCCGGAAAAAACCACCAGGGAACTGATGCAGGAGATGGATGCTGCTATCAAATTCCCCGGTCTGGCCAACGCCTGGACTTATCCGATCAAGACGCGCATCGATATGCTGTCGACCGGCATTAAAACGCCGATTGGCATCAAGGTGTCCGGCCCTGATCTGAATGTGTTGCAGGATGTCGGTGTGGCCATTGAACGTGCGGTGAAAAGCTTACCGGAAACCACTTCGGCATTCAGTGATCGCGCCGCCGGCGGTTATTATCTGGATATCGACATTCAGCGTGATCAGGCCGCCCGCTACGGGCTGACGATAGGCGATATTGAAGATGTGATTCAGTCGGCTATTGGCGGCATGAATGTCACGCAAACGGTGGAGGGGCTGGAGCGTTATCCGGTTAACCTGCGTTATCCGCGTGATTACCGCAGTGATCCGGAAGCCCTGAAACGGGTGCTGATTCCGACCCCAACCGGAGCCCAGATTCCGCTGGTGTCGGTAGCCAGGATCAGCGTTACGCGCGGGCCTCCGGTGATCAAGACCGAGAATGCCCGACCGAATGCATGGATCTATGTTGATATCAGCACCAGCGATATCGGCGGATATGTACTCAAGGCCAAGCAGGTGATTGCCGACAAGGTGAAATTGCCGGCCGGTTATACGCTGGAATGGTCGGGTCAGTTTGAATATATGGAGCGGGCATCGGCCAAAATGCGTATCGTTATTCCGGCTACGCTGCTGCTGATCTTCCTGCTGCTCTATTTCAATTTCGGCAATCTGGCTGCGCCGGTGGTGGTGATGATGAGCGTGCCCTTTTCACTGATTGGCGGTTTCTGGCTGGTCTGGTGGCTGGGTTTCAATTTGAGTGTGGCGGTGGCGGTCGGGTTTATTGCACTGGCCGGTGTGGCTGCGGAAATCGGCGTGCTGGTACTGACCTTTATTGATCAGGAAGTAGCGCAGAAGCGAACAGAGGCCGGAGGCAAGCTGACGACCGATGCTATGCGTGCGGCTGTGCAAAGCGGGGTCGCCAAGCGTGTGCGTCCGATTGCCATGACCGCAACGGCCGTGATTGCCGGGCTGGTTCCGATTATCCTGGGCTCCGGCACGGGCTCGGATGTGATGCAACGTATTGCCGCACCGATGATCGGGGGCATGGTGACGACCACGCTGCTGAGTTTGATTGTGTTGCCGGTGATTTACGGCATGTTGTTGCAGTATAAAGAAAAACAAAAGGAGAAGATATGAAACAATACAGAAAAACGGGTGTGTTTTTGCTCATGGGCATGACAGCACTATGGCTGACCGGATGCAGTAATACTGATGATGGCGCAAAAGCGGCTGCCACAGTGACTCCGGCGTCAACGAGCGCAAGTGCAACGGCCAAGACCAAACCGGAAGTGGTGATGTATAAACCGCCGACATGCGAATGCTGCACCGGTTGGGCTGAACATCTGCGCAAGGATGGCTTTAGCGTTGTGGTCAACAAACGCGAAGATATGGATGCCATCAAAACGAAATTTGGCGTAACCAAAAAACTGGCCTCCTGCCATACCGCCATTGTTGATGGTTATGTGATCGAAGGCCATGTGCCTGCTGCCGATGTGGAGCGATTGCTCAAGGAGCGCCCCGATATTGTCGGCCTGACGGCACCGGGCATGCCGATGAAATCGCCGGGTATGCAGGCGATTGGTCAGAAGCCGCAGGGTTATGCCGTGCTGGCCTTCGATAAAGATGGCAACACAACTGTATTTCATCGCTATTAGGGGGTGGTGAGTCGCATGAAAAAGCTATTATGGTTATCACTGCTGGGCCTGATGCTGGCATCCTGTTCTGCTCCTGAGCAGCAGGATGGTGGTGGCCTGCCGGTCAAAGGCAAAGCCATACCGGAATTCCAGATGACTACGCTGGATGGCAAACAGGTCAACAGCCATGCGCAGTTTGCAGGAAAAGTAATTGTACTCAATGTCTGGGCGACCTGGTGCCCGCCATGCCGCAAGGAAATGCCGGATTTGATTCGCCTTTCCCGTTTGTTGCCGGCCAACAAGTTCACGGTGATCGGGCTGTCGGTGGATAGCAATGCCGATGATGTGCGTACCTTTATCAAGGAATATCATATTCCATTCCCGATTTTCTGGGACAAGGGGGGCAAAGGGGTATCCGGCCCTTTGCTCGGCACATTCAAATATCCGGAAACATATATTATCAATCGGCGCGGAATTCTTGTTGAGAAAGTTATCGGAGGCTTCCCGTGGGCATCGCCGAATATGGTTTCCGTTCTCAATACTATTTATAAAACCGGTCGGATGCCAGAACTGGCCAAAAAAGGATCATAATATGCAGAAGTTAATATTTGTTGTTGCAAGCGTGATAGTTATGGCTGTTTCTCAACCGGCTCAGGCTCATAAACACATGGATACAGACATGCATAACCCGTGTAGTACAGGTTTGCATATAAATGGTGCAGTGGGGGATATGAAAAGAGGTTTTCTCACAACGAAGGAGATTGATGGATATACGGTCAGCTTCCACATCATGAAAGCCCCGGCAGGCATGGGCCAAGGTGGTAGCTATCATGTAATGGTCAAGTTTGAAAAGGATGGTCGGGTGTTGACTGATCTGGTTGCCAATTCCAAAGCGGTGCACCCGAATGGGGAATCTGAATCCAAAATGCTGATGAAAATGGGGGACTGGTATGTGGCTGCCTATGACTTGGATCATAAGGGGCAACATCATATCATGGTACTGTTCAAAACGGCTGACGGAACCAAGCATTTTGGTGGCATTGATTTTCCTGAGGATAAAAAAGAGTGAGCAACCCTGCTTGCCATGCCGGATTCAGCAACCAGATAGCCTCCCATGTTTAAGGCCATCGCCTTTATTCTACCTGGTGTGCCATGACAGTCCCCACCCCGATTCCTCAAGCAAATCCGTGCTCTTTATAGATGATCATGAAACTACCTGTTCTGTACTATGGGGGCTGCTGCGTTGATCAGGCGATATAAGAGTATGAATTTTTTTCGCGGGCTATCCGGTGTGGTGGCGCTTTGGTTGCTGGCGGTGTTTTTCGTGATCGCATTTGTGGGCTGGGACCAGCTCAGGGATATTTCAATTATCCATAATCGTGCTCTTCAACTCGAATCAGTTAACCATAAAAGCCATGCATTGCATGAATTGGAACTGGCGGTGCGCAGACAGGCTGCCTATGTCCATGATTTTCTAATCACCGGCTCGGAACGCCATATTAACAACTATTGGGCTGCTATGCCGAGGCTGCGCAAGGGAATTGATAATGTTGCCAGGCAGGGGGTTGATGTCACTCAAATTCTGCGTGCTGTAGATGGTATCAATAAAGATGCCGAACAGGTGTTTGCACTACCCTTTGCCACCGGCAATATGGAAGGCCCTATCCTGATGCAGGAAATGGATGAAAAGCTGGCCACCCTTTCACGGGTGCTGATGCAAAAACACCATGAAATGGATGCATCGGTCAACGAAGCCATGCGTTTTGTGGCTGGACTGCATCTGGATATGCGCGGGGACTTTATCGGCTCACTGGTTGTGCTGTTTGCCTTGCTGGCCGGCTTTACCTCCTATATGTATCTGCGCGTGATTCGACCGCTGGTGATCCTGCGTTCCAGAGTTGCCCGAATTGGTGAAGGTGGCCTGGACAAGAAACATATCATGGATCCCGGCCCTGAATTTGGCGACAACGAGATTGGAGATCTGTCACGAGCCCTGAATATTATGGGGGCATCTATCCGGAAGCATCAGGACGAACTGGTTCAGGCCCGCAGTTTACAGGCGCATCAGGAAAAAATGCAGGCTCTGGGGCTGATGACTGCCAATATTGCCCATGAAGTTGGCAACCCCCTGGCAGCAGCCTCCGTATCGCTGGATATTGCTGCCCATAAGCTCAAAGCAGGCAGCCTTAATGAAGTAGAATTACAGTTAAAAAATGTTTCCCAGGAACTGCTCCGAACAGAAACGATCATACGGAATATTCTGGAGTTCGGCAGACCTTCACAGATGTCGTATGAGATGATTAATCTGAGAACAGTCATTGAGAGTTCGATGCAACTGGTTGGATTGGCAAAAAAAGCCCGCTATGTGAAGTTAGAATATATCTCCCGTACAGATGTTGAATCAATACCCGGCAGTGAAGATATGTTGAGGCAGGTGCTGGTGAACCTGCTACTTAACGCGATTGATGCATCTCCGGAAGCTTCTCTTGTCAGAATCGAGACTGAAACGATGAATGGATGTCTGCTGCTGGATGTGTCCGATCAGGGATGTGGTATCGATTCACAACATGTTGATGAAATATTTTCCCCAATGTTTTCAACCAAAAAAAAGGGTGAAGGTACAGGCTTGGGTCTATCCATCAGCCGTGATTTGATCCGACAGATGGATGGTGACTTGCTGTTGTTCGCCAATGATCCTGATGGGTGTACGTTCAGAATATCTTTGCCCGTATCAACAGGAGGCAAGCATGCTGATTCTGATCATTGAAGATGAACGGCGTATCCGTGAAGGCATTGCCCAGATGCTGGCAGAGGAAGCTTATGATCTGCTGGAAGCCGAAACCATGGAGCAGGGTATCAGTATGATTGAGTCTGAAGCTCCTTCAGTTGTGCTGTCAGACATCAACCTTCCGGATGGCGACGGTTTCACAGCACTGCGCTATTGCCAACATAAAGGGATCGATATTCCGTTTATCTTCATGACCGCTTTCGGCAGCCGTGATGTAGCTATTCAGGCCATTCAGGAAGGAGCTTACGATTATGTTTCAAAACCTCTGCGTTTTGATGAGCTGTTTGCCCGCTTAAAGCGGCTTGAAGAGCTGCAAAACCTCAAAGGTCAGGTTGCACGAAAATCTGAACGAAAACTGGCCGAAGGCAGGCTGGCAGTACTGGGTAACTCTTTACCGATGCAGCGAATCAGACGTCTGGCAGCCAAGGCATCCGGGTCGAATGCTCCGTTGCTGATCACCGGAGAAACCGGTGTGGGTAAAGGTATGCTGGCTAAACTGGTGCATGCAAGCAGTCAGCGTAGCAAACATCCGTTTGTGAGTATCAATTGCGCTTCTATTCCGGAGAACCTGCTTGAATCCGAATTGTTTGGTTATCGCAGGGGCGCCTTTACCGGTGCGGATAAAAATCACAAGGGTCTGTTCGAAGAAGTTGGCGAAGGCACGCTGTTTCTGGATGAAATCGGCGAGATGCCGATGCAATTGCAAGCGAAATTGCTGCACACGCTGGATGATGGTGCGTTTCGGCCACTGGGTAGCACCAGGAATCTTCATTTTAAAGGCAGAGTCATTGCCGCCACCAATGTGATGCTCGAACAAATGATTGAAAATCGGACATTTCGTCAGGATCTCTATTACAGACTGTCTGTACTCTCGATTAAAGTTCCCCCGCTGCGCAATCGGCCGGATGATCTGTTGCCACTGGCTGAGAGCATTTACCGTGAGTTGGCTACAGAGATGGGACGTCCGACAGAGCACATGCCGCTGTCTATCTCCGGGCAGGTTCAGCAACGGATGTGGAAGGGAAATGTCCGGGAACTGAAAAACTATCTTGAACGGACTCTGATTTTCGGTGATGACTCGATCGAAGAAGATCTGGATTTGACACTCGCGGAAGCTATAAGTCGCTTCGAACATTCATGGGCCAAACGTGTTATTGCAGACTGCGGTGGAGACAAGGCCCTCGCAGCCAGGCGACTGGGGATTGGGTTATCCACCCTGTACCGTAAACTGGAAGGCTGAAATCCCTGGGAAATAAGCACACGGGATTCTCAATAATAAGAGCGGATAAACCATGCATTCCCATATACGGGAATAATCCCGCCGCCAGTCAATCAATGCATTTGATGCAATCCATTGTTTTTATTGTATAAAATTCTTCAAGATCCATTTCAATCATATCTACCCACATCTGGCAGTAAACTTTCTTTATATAGGTATCGCTCTTTTTGCGAGAGTAGAAAATGAAATGGAGGGTATATATCCCAATGAAAAAAATAATGATGACTATGGTTGTCGGCGCTTTCACCCTTGTGGGTACGCTCGCATTCTGGGCGAAAGATGCTGATGCAATTCCGGTCTTTGCCCGGAAATATGGAATGGCATGCAACTCATGCCATACGATGTTCCCCAAGTTGAGCAAGATGGGTGTGGCATTTCGTGAGCGCGGTTTTCGCTTTGAAGCTGGCAAGGAAGATCTGGATATGCAAGGCGGCCCGGGCAAAAATGTTGATACCGGCGATGAATCTCCGGCAGCAGTATTTGCCAGCAACTTCCCGTTCACACTGAGAACACAGGTTATGTATTCAGGGGCAGGTCCCATTCTGGCCGATGATACGAATGTTGTAATGCCTGGTCATCGCATGGGCATGCTGGATGGGGCATTGGTTCGGGACCCGGCTACGGGCGAATGGATCTCAAATCGTAAAATCGGTTTTGGTGAGCTGGGTCTGATCTCATCCGGATCCTATGATAACTTCGGCTGGTGGATTGATGCCAACCAGAATGGTATAGGCATGGCTGAAGGCGTGTATTATGTAAGCGATCTGCTCAAAGTCCGTTTTGGCAGAGTCCAGAATGATGTTGGTTATGGTATGACCATGATGTCTCGTCGACCATTGGGTTTTGGTGCTGTGGATGCAGCGCAGATGGCTGGCGGCACTATGCTGATGATGGGTGATGGTATCAGTATCCATGGTACAACCAATGGCGATTCCGGGGTTGGTACACTATATAACCTTTCTGCCTTCACCTATGGAAAAAACAGCGTCCAGAATAACAAGGTTTCAAATGCAGTGTATGGCCGTCTGGCGCAGGAAATTGCCGATAACTACATTATTGGTGTCTATGGTTATCGGGCTACCAACTATGGCAGTGATGCATTCGGCGGCGAAAATACCATGCTGATGGCCATGGGGCCACCCGGGGGTACAACAGCTAATGTCATGCAATTCAAGGATGTTACGCGTTATGGTGTGGACTTCGCACTAAACTATGGCGAACCCTTCCAGATATGGGGCGCTGTTACACTGGGCAACAACCGCAGTACTGCTTTTGGTAATGAAAAATTGGATGTCAGAGCAATCACTGTTGTGGCTGAATACATCGTGCAGGACGGCCTGTTGTTCGGTGCGAAATGGGATCAATCCCGTGTTGACCTGAAAATGCTGGGTATGAAAAAAGTACGTCCAAAGGCAACAAATAATTACACTGTCTATGGTCTGTACCAGCTGGCGCAAAATGTTCAGGGGTTTTTAACCTATACGCACACGTCAAATCTGGTGACATCGATGGGTATGAATATGATGATGGGTCAAACTGTTGTCAGACAGCAGAGCACATTGAACACATTAATTGCCGGGTTCGATTTCGCCCTGTAATGAAGATTTAAGCGGGAGCTCATTGAGCTTCCGCTTTTTTTCCTCAAATGGGGGGGATAAATGCATACCAACGAAAATATTTCCTTTGGATCGTTTGTAGAAGATTCCATCAATTATCAGAATGAGCAAGTCTATATCATGTATGGCATTATTTTTTTTGTGTTAGCCGTTATTTGCATCTCCTACTACCAGTATAGCAAGTTTGTTAACCATCGCGACCAAAATCGGAAATTGAAGTAACGTATGCATCCCGTTCGACCATGGCCGTCTTTTTATCTGGCGTTGCATTGATTGATGATCTAATCACAAGCTACCGCCGAAATGATTCTGCTACCCGTAAGCTGCAATGCAAAAGAATGGTTCAAAATACTCTCTGGCAACAGTAAAAACCGTTTATCTAAAGGGGAATAATGATGACGATAATAAAAGATGTTCGGCATGGATTGTTAATAGCTGTGTTAGCGGTGATGCTGGGGGCGCTCTGGGCTGCATATCTTGCAACCCACCACGAACAGCTTCATGGCGGATTTGAAGCTCAGGAAGAAAAAATTCAGCAGTCCCGAATGCAGTATTTGTTGGAAGATATGAGCATGGTTGCTATGAACTCAGTGCATGATCACCCGTCAAACACACCTGCCGCCCATAGCCATGCATCGACACATCCTCATGCTGCTGACGGTGGGCGCTCAGCCAGTGCCCAGCATTCACATTCCGGCAGCCTGGCTAGGGATGCCATGCAACGATTGCTACGTGGTCATATCCACTTTATGGGTATTGGTACCCTCATTGCAGTCCTTTTGTTGATAGTTGCCTTCACATCTCTGAAGTCATGCTGGAAAAAGCTGCTGGGCTGGACATTCGGGCTGGGGGCACTGGCTTACCCACCTGCGTGGATCATCATGGGTTTCCGTACTGTCGAGATGGGTCCACAAGCGGCGGAAGCCAGTATTATGTGGCTGTTTGGCCCTGCCGTTGCCCTGCTGCTGGCCTCGATGGCAGCTCTGTTCGGTGTATTGCTTGTCGAAACCCTGAAGTGGCAGAACAAAAAACTTTTTCAGTTCCTGTTTAATGCGAATGAGGTATCATAGGGGGTATGAAAAAATACATTGCATTGATTAGCGTAGTCACCCTCATCAGCGCATGTGCCGCATTGACAGATGGCAAAAAATCAACCGCGCAGCAGCAAAATACAACGCGAACCATGGATCATAAATCCACGTTTTTTGTTGCCAGCAAGGGGGTTGACGATGGCTATGTGTTTATCTTCCATATCATGCCTGCGCCCGAAGGCAAAGGTTATAGCCGTGTTCATTATCACCTGATGGTGAGTATTGAAAAGGATGGCAAACCTGTCACTGATCTGCGGCTGTATTCAGCGGCCAAACACCCGGATGGCAGTGTGCAGGAAAAAGCGCCGATGATGCGGATGGGCAACTGGTATATGGCGCTCTATAATCTCAGCCATGAAATGGGGCAACACTGGTTAACAGTATCTTTCGAGCGGGCAGGGAAAACCTATTCATCCGGTGTGTATTACCCGGAAAGGCCTTATCGTCAGTGACGGATACCCATCATCAATGCCCTGTTTGTGGTATGGTATCAATGGATTCAAATATCACCAGAACCTACAATGGTGTGAGCTATCACTTGTGTTCACAGCAATGCCGGCAAAATTTTGACAAGCAACCAAAGCTCTATTTAGGCATTCGTGCCGAAAAAAACAAACGCAAAAGTATTGTCAAAAAACGCACGTTTAAGCTTGATGCTCCCCTTCCAGAAGCAGAGAGCGCTTCGCTTGAGACGATCCTTTCCAAAATGATGGGTATTCGAAGGGTTCAAATTTCGGATGCAAACATATTTATTGTCTATGATCTGCTCGAAGCCAAGGCAGAACAGATCGAAAAAGTTATCCAGCAAGCCGGAAACAAACTTGGAACAGGATGGAGGGCCCGTTTAAAACGTGGCTGGATTCATTACACTGAGGAAACCGAGCTGGACAACCTGGCAGCAGGAGAGTCTGCATGTTGCAACAAGCCACCGGCAAAAAAAGGATGATGGCAAGATATCCGGCTTTACCAGCCAATCAGGAAAGACGGCAATCCCTCGCGATCATAAGCCCCTGCAAGTAATGTGGTGAAAGAAATGCCGAGCTGTCCCGTCTGTGGTATGGATGCTGATGTGGGTAATTATCATACGGAATATTATGGTTTCAGCTATTATTTCTGCTCAAGCACATGCCAGCAGGTTTTTTCGCTAGATCCGGATACGTATCTTGGCATGCAAATGCAGCGCTTTCACGATCGGTCACTTGAGCTGGAACTGGTTCGAAAGGAGACGCTGGAATGTCTTTCCAGAGCGGCCGAATTCAAAGATAATGAAACAGGCATGCATACATCAAGAATTGCTGCCTACAGCCATCGACTGGCGTTGCTAGCCGGTTTGAGTTCTGATCATGCAGCGCGTATCCGGGAAACAGCACCCATGCATGATGTTGGAAAAATCGGCATCCCGGATCATATTTTACTTAAACGGGGAGCTTTGGATGCTGCTGAACGCAAAATGATTGAACAGCATCCGGAAATAGGCGTTAGAATCCTGGGCACAAACTTGCGTTCCGAGATCATGCAAATGGCATCAACTATCACAATTAGCCATCATGAAAAGTGGGATGGCAGTGGTTATCCTTACGGGCTCAGGGAAGAGATCATCCCCGTTGAGGGTAGAATTGTCGCCATATGCGATGTGTTTGATGCGCTTATCTCCGAGCGTCCTTACAAGTCGGCGTGGCCTGTAAAAAAAGTTCTAATATTCATTGATTCAGAACAAGGTAGCCACTTTGATCCGGTGTTGGCCAGCCTGTTTGTGCAACATTTTAGTAATTTCGTAGATATCCATAATCAGCTTAGAGACATAACACATGTCAATGGCTAATAATAACCCCTCGAAATCCCCTGTTCCCGGTTACCACCCAATAACCCGCTGGCTGCATGCCATGCTGGTACTGGGTGTTATTCTTCAGTTGGTCTGTGCCGCATTGATGGCGCATCCGGATCATGCTGATGGGAGAGCCATGATTAACCACGAAGCCATGGTTGTTGAGGCACAGTTGCCAGTTCATAAAAATGATAAATTCGGTGAAGTGTTTATGGGCGCGCATCGGACGGGCGGTATACTCGTTGCGTTGATTGTGCTGGCGAATTTCTTATGGGCTGTTATGCCAAGAGGCAAGCCGCGCAAGCGCCAGCTTGCGGTATTGGTTTCAGCAAGCCACTGGTCTGAAGCTATCGCGATTGCCAGAAGCCTTCCTCAGATGCTGGCGGGGATGCACCCGTTACCTGAGCCGGGCAATTCATTATCGTTAATTGTGGAAATGTTTGGCCTGTTAACGATGACTGCGATGGCGATAAGCGGCTCCATTGTCTGGAATATGTGGGCAGGGCCGGGCAGCAAGGTGTCCGGGCTGGCCGAGTCCTGGATGGATATCCACGCGGGTATCGCTGTGTTGCTGTTTGTATATCTGGCCGGGCATGTCTCCATGGCGCTGATGCATGCCCGCGCTGGCGATGCAGTATTTGCCCGGATTCTTCCTTTGGCAAGAAGGCGGTGGTTAAATTGGAAGTAGATGAAAGTTAATCCTGCCAAAGGTATACTTTAGAATCTTTAGCATGAAAGAATTCGATTCTGACTTGGCACCCGTCAGGGTCGGGAAAACTTTGGGGGCCAATAATAAGGAGGCTTATATGCTGAAAAGAAGTGCAGTAGCGCTGATGGTAGGCGGTATGCTGGCAGCGGCGCCGACAGTCTATAGTGGGGAGTCTGACTCCATGTCTGATGCCCAGCATCGAAAAACCATGGGCGGTATGCATCATCCCGAACATGTTGAAGATGCGAACAAACAGGATGGTGACAAGAAAAGCCCGACCATGTCCGATGCCCAGCATCGCAAAACCATGAGTGGTTTGCATCATACCGAACATGTTGAAGATGCGAGCAAGCAGGATGGTGACAAGAAAAGCCCGACCATGTCCGATGCCCAGCATCGCAAAACTATGGGTGGATCACACCATCCTGATAAAGACTAAAGTACAGAAATCAACTGAAAAAAGCCTCGTGCCGGGTCGGGGCCATTTCATTTTCGGGTTCTTGGTATACAGGCTGGATAGATTATGCTTGTACGAAGAGCGTTAGATAAACAACAAGGAGAGAACGATGAATATCGATCCTGTTTGTGGAATGGAAGTCAAAACAGACTCACCGCACAGTGCTGAATATGACGGACATCAATGGCATTTTTGTAGCGAGAAATGTCTGCATACATTTGAAGCAAGCCCCGGCCAATATGCGCGACAGGCTGATACAGACCCGGTGTGTGGCATGCACGTCAATGATGACAGTGAACATGAGCGCAGCTTTCGTGGCGTGGATTATCGATTCTGCAGCGCCTCCTGTCTGGAAAAGTTTAATGGCAATCCCGAAGATTATCTGGGTGACGATTGCACCCACGATCCGGTTTGTGGCATGAAAGTCAGCCGTGCATCATCCAATCATATCCATCATGGCGAACACGATTATTATTTCTGTAGTCAACATTGCGTACAAAAGTTCACGGATGATCCGGCTGCCTATGAAGGCAAGGATCAGGCTTGTGAACATCATCATGCCAAAAAGAAGGCACAGCCGGATAATCCGGATGCCATGTATTTTTGCCCGATGTGTCCCGGTCAGGAACAGCAGGGGCCGGGTACATGCAAGGTTTGCGGCATGGCACTCGATCCAATGGCAGCGCCGGCACTGAAAGAAAAAACCGAATATGTTTGCCCGATGCACCCGGAAGTGATCAGTGATGAGCCGGGATCGTGCCCGAAATGCGGCATGGCGCTGGAAGCGCGCACGGTCACCCTCGATGAGGAAAATCCTGAACTCGATGATATGAGCCGCCGGTTGAAAATCAGTACGATATTGGCCGTGCCCGTATTTATCCTGGCCATGGTGGCAGATCTGGCGCCGTCGTGGCTGCCATCGGCGTTGACCATGAGCATGGTGCAATGGGTTGAATTTGTACTGGCTACGCCGGTGATTTTATGGGGTGGCTGGCCGTTTTTTGAACGTTTCTGGCTGTCAGTCAAAACCTGGAATCTGAACATGTTTACATTGGTCGGGCTGGGTGTTGGCGTGGCTTGGTTGTATAGCGTCGTGGCGCTGTTATTGCCCGGTGTGTTTCCGCCAATCATGCAGATGGATGGCGGGCTGGTGGATGTCTATTTTGAAGCAGGAGCTGTGATTACGACACTGGTGTTGTTGGGGCAGGTATTGGAACTGCGCGCCCGCTCGCGCACCAATGAAGCGATAAAACTGTTGTTGGGCATGGCGCCGAAAACAGCGCGGCGCGTGGCCGAGGATGGAACCGAAGCCGATGTCCCGCTGGAAGATGTGGTGGCCGGAGATGTGTTGCGCATCCGCCCCGGTGAAAAGGTGCCGGTCGATGGTATTGTGATCGAGGGCGAGAGCAATGTGGATGAATCGATGGTGACCGGTGAACCGGTGCCGGTCGAGAAAGGACCCGGAGAAAAACTGATTGGCGCAACCGTCAATGGCAATGGTTCGTTGCTGATGCGGGCCGAAAAAGTCGGTGCCGATACACTGCTGTCGCAGATCGTTTTGATGGTATCAGAGGCGCAGCGCTCGCGTGCACCGATTCAGAAAATGGCCGACACAGTGGCCGGCTATTTTGTGCCGGCTGTGGTCGGCATTGCCCTGATTGCGTTTGCTGTCTGGATGTTGGTCGGGCCGGAACCGCGTTTGGCGCATGCGATTGTCAATGCGGTGGCCGTACTGATTATCGCCTGCCCCTGCGCGCTGGGGCTGGCCACGCCGATTTCGATCATGGTCGGAACCGGTCGCGGTGCGACAGCCGGGGTGCTGATCAAGAATGCCGAAGTCCTGGAGGTCATGGAAAAGGTGGATACCGTCGTGGTCGACAAGACCGGTACGCTGACCGAGGGCAAGCCGAGCCTGAGTACGGTGCGGGCTGTGGCGGCCAAAGGTACAAATATCGATGAAGATCAGGTCTTGCGTATGGCGGCCAGTCTGGAACGGGCCAGTGAACATCCGCTGGCTGAAGCCATTGTGACCGGTGCGACAGCGAAAGGGATTGAACCGGAATTCGTCGAAGGCTTCACCGCGATTACCGGCAAAGGTGTCAGCGCCAGCGTTGGCGGCAAGGCGGTGCTGCTGGGTAACGTCAGACTGATGCAAGACAATAGTATCGGCACCGAAGCCGTTGCTGAATTCGTTGAAGAACATCAGCGCGGTGGAGAAACGGTGATGTACCTGGCTGTAGACGGCAAGCTTGCCGGATTGATTGGCGTATCGGACCCAATCAAGGCTTCTACCCCGGATGCGATCAAAGCACTGCATGATGAGGGCCTCGAAGTGGTGATGCTGACCGGCGATAATCACAATACCGCATCCGCTGTGGCTGCCAAACTGGGCATCGATCGCTTTGAAGCGGATGTCTTGCCGGATCAGAAAGCTGCCGTGGTCAAAGCCTTGCAGGCGGAAGGCAAAACGGTGGCCATGGCCGGAGACGGCATTAATGATGCCCCGGCGCTGGCGCAGGCGCATGTCGGCATTGCCATGGGCACCGGCACGGATGTGGCGATGGAATCAGCCGGCGTAACCCTGATCAAGGGCGACCTGACCGGCATTGTGCGGGCGCGTCGTTTATCTCGCGCGACGATGAAAAATATCCGTCAGAATCTGTTCTTTGCTTTTATCTACAACTCCGCTGGCGTACCGATTGCTGCCGGTGCGTTGTACCCGGTATTCGGGTTGCTGTTGTCGCCGATTATTGCCGCAGCAGCCATGAGTTTTTCATCCGTTTCGGTGATTACCAATGCGCTGAGATTACGGAACGCAAAGCTGTAGAAGTTCTCCCTACGTGCGAAGGCTTCTAAACAAACGTGAAAACATCAAAGATAAAATAGCAATGCTACACACAATAATTGCACCTGTAGGAAGATCGAAAATTGCTGAAATGCATAAACCGACCGCATAACCGGCAATGCCAAGTACATATCCGGAGAATAATCGATATCGGCGCATATACATGACGGTAAGGGCTGGAATAATCAGACTGGCAAAAACCAGATATATACCGATCAGTTGTACCGATGCAGTCACTGTCACGGCAAACAGCAGATAAAAAACGATGCCGGTGATGCGCTCTCTGAACATAAACCAAACGGCAAGCACTGCGGCATAAAGGAATGCTGTCGGAATCAGATCGTGCAGGTTGACCCAGAGTATCTGACCCACCAGCAAATCCTTCAGGTATTCGCCACCATGCGGATTCTTGCTCAATAGAATAATACTGATGCTTGCCGCCAGCACAAACAGAATACCAATCAATGCCTCCAGCGATCCGGCATATTTCTTTTCCAGCCAGGCCAGTAGCAGGGATCCGCTCATGGCCGTTGCAGTGGCAACAATTTGCACACTGCTGCCATGCATGGGCAAGCCCATCATATCAGCAGCAATAATGCCCACAGCGGCTACCTGAGCGATGGCCAGATCAATAAAGACAATGCCGCGTTCCAGCACCTTGATTCCCATCGGTACATGTGTCGCCAACACCAGGACACCTGCCAACAGAGCGGGACCGAGGATACTTGGATCCAGTCCGTCCAGATGCATGGCTATTTGCCCCCTGCAGCCATCAGCAGCCGCTGAATCGTATCATGATACAGCCCGAACAGGTCAGTCGCCGCATCCGTACCACCAACTGTAAACGGCAATTTGACCGCTTTGATGCCTGCCCTGCCGGCCAGCCATTCTGCTGCCCGTGGATCCTGATAGGCGGCATAGATAATCATGGCGGCCGGTTGCTGTTTCATTTTGGATAGCAGCGCAGAGAGGTGTGATGTGGTTGGCGGTACGCCGGGTACCGGCTCCAGCGTATCGGCTTCCACCAGTCCCAGCCAACGCATCATATAAGCCCAGCCCTTGTGATATACCAACACACGGGTTCCGCGCAACGGGGCGGCCTGCTGTTGCCAGTCCTGCATCGCCTGCTTCCAGCGCGTCATAAAATCATTATAACGCTGCCGATAGGCATCGGCATGATCGGGATCAATCTGTTGTAGCCGATGCAACAATACGCCTGCAACGATGGCGATATTGTTTGGGTCGGTCTGGATATGAGGGTTACCACCCGGATGAATATCGCCCAGCGCCCGATCAACACGCGTCGGCACATCCAGTTTCTGCACATAATCTGCAGCAGCAAGATTGCCGACCTGCCCCGGTTGCACTGCCGGATTGGCACTCTGCCGCAACAGCACGGGTAGCCAGCCGATTTCCAGTTGTGCGCCGGTTGCAATCAGCAGATCGGCGCGACGCATTCGTGCAATCAGACTGGGGCGCGCCTGAATATGGTGTGGATCCTGCAAGGCATGCGTGGCCGTATAGATCGACACATCATCCGCACCAATCTCTGTTGCCAGCGCAGCCCACTCCGGTTCACAGACAAAAATGCGGACACTCGCCTCGGCAAGCGAGGAAAATCCCGTTATGACCATGCCGACCAATAATGTGAATATAATTTTCTGCATATCAAATCTCCTTCTGTATTTTAGCATCAGAACTGATGCGCGCCGTGAGCGCCGATTAACATGATGTATTGCAGCCCCAACTGGTAATCGACTGCGGACTGCGTCGCATCACGCGATACTTGCAACCGAATACGTGAAAACTCGCTATTGCTGAATCCGAGTACCGTACTATCCCGACGCGGGCGATGGCCGCGCGTATCCAGCACACCGGCGGGAATGACAGATGCGCCGCTGTTGTTGGCAAACAACTCGGCATGGCGCAAGCCGATACGCCAGCGCGGCATAAATTGATATACACCCTCGGTATACCAACCGAACTGCCTGCCCAGGTATGCGGTTCCCGGCGTTGCGGCTGCACCAAACAGGCCGTGTTCATGGCGATAGAAAAATTCACTCTGAAAACGGAAATTCTGATTGACCGGATTACCATTGGGAGCCCATTTCCATACCAGATTAGCCAGTAATAAGCGGCTATTGCCGGTAAAATTTCCAATCACATTACCGGCTGCATCAAAGGCACTGCGCGCAGTCGAACGTGCTTGCAAATAGGACAGGCCTGCCTTCCAGCTCTGACTGTAGCCGATATCGCCGCCCACGTTCATGAATGCATCCCACGTACCCTGTCCGCGAAATGCGCCGCCACCACCAGGAAAGGAGCGACCGCTATACACTTCACTGCCAAATTCCAGAAAGGTATCGGTCGGTGCTAACCAACGCAGTTGTACACCGTCATCACCAAACTGTGTATTCAGGAATGCCCTGTTCGGCAAAGGCCGATCGATAAAATCATCATGATGGGCATGGAACTGATTCAAATAACCAATACCCGAAAAGAAACGGCCGGCTTTTAATGTGAGCCCGAAAGGCGCGTTTAAGGTCTGCAGATAAGCTTCTTCAACATTGGCACCACCATCTGGCGAGAGTGATACGGTCAAACTGCCATAGAACAGATTATCAATATTGGAAGCCAGATCGAGTTCAGACTCGTTCAAGCCGAAGCCACGACTGCCCAACCCGGCTGCATCACTGACAGGGAAGCCCGGAATCGAAAAGCCGGATGGTGGCTGGCTGAATGCCTGATAACCGCCGTTGAGCACTGCACTGATTTCAGGATTGAATGCATTGGCAGATTCGTTGTCGCTCGATACCAGAGGTGGTTGTGTCGCCTGAGCAGTATATTGCGGTATCGCCTGAACGGATGGCTGCCGCTGTTGTTCGCCCTTCTGTTGCACAGGCAACGCAGCGGATGCAGCAGACTGGTCGGGAGTCACCTGCTCATCTGTGGCTACTGCGCCATGCTGGCCAACTTGCTGTTCCAGATGCTCTATGCGTTGCTGCATCTGTTCCAGCAACTGACGCGTCTGTTTTAATTGTTGTTTTAAGCTGTTGATTTCAGCGTTATGACTTGCCTCTGAAGCTTGGGCTACCGGCATGGACAGACATGCGAGCAGCAACAGATACGCGGCGATTGTGAAAACGTTTTTCACGGTTTTCTCCTGTTGATATGGTAAATTATGGGCAGATAGAGATCGGCCAATGATTCGTTAGAACTGAATTTGGATGGATGGATCAATCAATCGGGCAAGACCACCCACGTGTGCGCTGCTGCCAACAATTGAACCGCGTTAGATGATTAGAGTGCCCGATGGGAAACTCATTCAGGCAACGAGTGGTGGGCCTCGAATATCAGTTTTATAATAGCTGACTATGGATTCTTCAGTAAGTACAACATCGTCCGGTGCTATTACCCCTGTTTCGATGACAGGAGTGACACAGGATAGGATCGATGCGCCATGTGCTGTAATTTCTTCCAGACTACACAGCTGACAAGCATGCAGCAGGTGCACGCCATCTTCATCGTGATGGATACTGGATGCCGAAACCAGGCAAACCAGCAAACCCAGCCATGCAAGCATGGCCAAGCCTTTACGCTGGCAGCAATTTTGTATCAACATGAACCGCATCATTATGACACTAGCTGGTTTCGTCAATATGGAATTAGGGCCTGTTCAGGGGGAGCTCTATTACGGTTGTTGCCCAGTACGCTAACCAATGATGTCGATGAACATCAGGCTATCGATCCGGCCAGCGTGCGGCGGCGAGCGCTGATGCAATCATTGTGGTTTGTATCCGGTTTTAGTTTGGTGTCTATTGCATTGGGCGTGTTAGCAACGTTGCTGATGCATATGGATGTACTCGGCAAAATCGCAGGGGCGATTATTATCCAATCCGCCGTAAAACCCCGTCCTTCAGGTCGGGGATATAAGGCGTAACGGCGATGGCCGTTGGGATATTGATTGAATCACAGATACAAGTTGGAATAATG
>CAZWWF010000002.1:24335-28630 GCA_964636805.1 uncultured Zetaproteobacteria bacterium | reverse complement strand
CATGCTGGTCAAGATAATCGCTGAACGTGGTTAGTTCATAATCTTCATGCTCGGCAATGGACTGGTAGAGATTGGTCAGAAATGGCAGGCCGTTTTCATGATAATGTTCCCATGCATTTTCGCCATCCATGATAATGGCCACGACAGGCGCTTTCATGCCGTGGGTACGGTGCCGGATGCCGGCCAGTTCATGCATGAAATTATTGATGGCATCGCGTGTATCCCAGCGGCTATACTCAAAACCGAGCAAGTCAGAAAGACGATCATCACGAAAAAAACAGGTGATTTGTTCATCATCTTCGCCGACCAGCCATGGATGGTAGAGATCACGATTGCCCTGTTGTTCACGCAAGTTAAACTGTAGCGAATGGTGCAGCACGGATTCGCCGGTGGCACACCAGTCAAAGCCTGATTCCCCCAGCAGTGCCAGCGTTTCTTCCGAGACTGCGCCTTCAGCCGGCCAGCAGCCGCGGGCAGCGTGACCGAACTGTTGCTGGTGCGACTGTTGACCAAGCTGAATATGTTCGAGCGCACGCTCCCGGCCACCCGGGTATGCTTCATCCGGAATCAGGGCATCGGGAACGGTTTCCAGTGCGGTATTGAAATCCAGCATCAGTGGAATAATCGGATGTGCATAAGGTGTTGTGGTCAATTCGATTTTACCCGACTCGACCAGTCGTTGGTGGGTAGCCGGGATGTCCGATAACAATGATGCAATCAGCGTAAGCAGATCGCGGCGATCCTGATAGGTAAAGCCTTTGGCTTTTTCGATCAGACGACGAGCGACGAAATTCCGTTGTCGCACGGTTTCACCCAGCCAGGCCAGATGATACCAGGTGACCAGATCGGCATAGAAACGTTCACCCAGATAGTCGGTTGCCTTTTGTTCCCTGGCATGCTCGGCCAGACCCCATAAACGTGAATAGGCCGGATAACGGTGCATATTGCGTTCATGATTGAGGCGGAAACATGTTTTAAGCAAATAGGCACGTTCTTTCTTTTTCAACTTGCCTGTTTTATGAGCCAGTGCTGCCAGCAGGGGGTCATTCAGACTAGTCTGGCTACCATCCAGAAATGATTTGAGTTGAGTGGCATAATCATTAATCTGGGCGGTTAGCGACGGGACATAATTGATAACGGCCCGGGCTCCCGGCAGCTGTGAAATAATCTCGGCCATATCGGTGTAGTCTTTCATGGCATGCAGATATACCCAGGGCAGGTGATAACGACCGGTATCCGCCTCACGATAAAAAGGCTGATGCATATGCCAGTAAAAGATAACTGATAAGGGTTTGCTCATGGATATTCTCCGGATGGAACTATTTTTTACTACAGAGACACAAAGTCACAAAGGAAAACCAATAAATTAAGGTGATTTCAAGAGTAGTTGCCAAATTAAAATATCCCACTCTTAACTCTATGCTGGTTTACCCTGTGACTTTGTGTCGCTGTGGTTGGATGTTTGGTTAGGCTAAATCAGGCCTCGTGCAGATTTTGGCCGAGCATTTCCGGCGTGACCAGCACAATACCGTTTTCGGATACATAAAATCGCTTGGCATCTTCAACCGGATCTTCACCGATCACTGTATCGTCCGGGATAATCGCCCCTTTATCAATCACACAGCGCTTAATGCGGCAGTTGTGCCTGATTTCCACATCCGGCAGAACAACAGCATCTTGCACAATGGAATATGAATGGACGCGCACATTGGAGAACAATACAGAATGGCGAATGGTGGCGCCGGTGATCAGACAACCGCCTGAAATCATCGAATCCACCGCCATGCCGCGACGATCATCATCATCAAAAGCAAATTTGGCCGGTGGCAATTGCTCCTGATTGGTCCAGATCGGCCAGTTTTTATCGTACAGATTCAGATCCGGCGAAATTTCAGCCAGATTGATATTGGCTTCCCAGTATGCATCGATTGTGCCCACATCACGCCAGTAGCCGGATGCACTGGTGTTGGCATCCATGAACGGAAAGGCAAATGCGTTATCATGCTCAATAGCATGCGGGATCAAATCATGGCCGAAATCGTGAGTGGATGATTCATCGACAGCGTCCTCCTTCAGACGATCGCGGAGATATTGGGTCGAAAATACATAAATACCCATCGAGGCCAGCGCTTGTGAAGCATCGTCGGGCATGGCTTTGGGATTTTCCGGTTTTTCGGCAAACTCAACAATGCGCGACTCATCATTAATGGCCATGACGCCGAAAGCTTTGGCCTCGTCCAGCGGTACCGGGATGCAGCCGACAGTAATATCTGCATCTTTAGCGACATGGGCGGCAATCATTTTACCGTAATCCATCTTGTAGATGTGGTCGCCTGCAAGAATAACGACATAGTCAGGATTGTAGTGGCGGACAATATCTAGGTTCTGGTAGACTGCATCGGCAGTACCGGTATACCAGCCTTCTCCCTGGCGTTGCTGGGCCGGCAGCACTTCAACGAACTCGCCGAACTGACCGGACATGAAGCTCCAGCCCCGTTGCAGATGGCGTTGCAGAGAATGTGATTTGTATTGGGTAACAACAGAGATGCGGCGGATGCCTGAATTGATACAGTTGGACATGGGAAAATCGATGATTCTGAACTTGCCGCCAAAAGGAACGGCTGGTTTGGCACGCCAGTCGGTCAATGCCTTTAAACGTGAGCCTCGTCCACCGGCCAGCACCATGGCGACCGTGTTGGATGTCAGCTTACTGATATTGCGCTCCATTTGCGGACCTATGTGATCCTCGTTGCTTGGAACCATAATTTATCTCCTTTACCCTCGCTGGAATGTGAAGCGCATACTACCAGCAAGCATGATTGTTCGCCATGTGGTTTTAAGATGCGGGTTCCGGTAGTATGCCGCAGCCATAAAGGGAGGATTTCCATGCAGATTGAAGCTGTATCGACCCGGCCATTTGAAGGGCAGAGGCCGGGCACATCGGGATTGCGAAAAAAGGTAAAAGTATTTCAGCAGGCGCACTATCTGGAAAATTTTGTGCAGTCGGTATTTGATTCGATTGGTGATTTTGCCGGGCAGACACTGGTAGTGGGCGGTGACGGGCGTTATTATAACCGTGAAGCTATTCAGACCATTCTGAAAATGGCTGCAGCCAATGGCTTCAGCAAAGTGTTGGTCGGACAGGGCGGTATTCTGTCGACGCCTGCTGCATCCTGTGTGATTCGTAAATATAGCGCTTATGGTGGCCTGATTCTCTCTGCCAGCCACAATCCGGCAGGGCCTGATGATGATTTCGGCATTAAATACAATATCGCTAATGGTGGCCCTGCTCCTGAAGCCGTGACCGAAGCCATTTACGCCCGCACACAAAATATCAGCTATTATGACATAGTTGAATGCTCTGATGTGGATCTGGATCACACCGGCAGCTTTGAACTGGTCGGTATGCAGGTGAAAGTGATTGATGCGGTGGCGGATTATGCCGAATTAATGCAGTCTCTGTTTGATTTTGGTGCTATTCGTGATTTACTAGCCGGCGATTTTTCCATGGTGTTCGATGCCATGCACGCTGTGACCGGGCCTTATGCCAAAGAAATTCTTGAAGATATGCTGGGTGCTGCTGACGGCACAGTCATAAACGGCGAGCCGAAAGAGGATTTTGGTGGAGGCCATCCCGATCCGAATCTCACCTATGCACATGAACTGGTGGATATTCTCTATGGCGATGATGCACCGGACTTTGGCGCAGCATCGGATGGCGATGGGGATCGCAATATGATTCTCGGGAATCATTTCTTTGTGACACCAAGTGATTCACTGGCCGTGATGGCAGCCAATGCGCAGCTGGTACCCGGCTATGCCTCCGGAATCAGCGGTGTCGCCCGTTCCATGCCGACTTCGGCTGCGGCAGATCGCGTGGCCGAATCACTGGGGCTGGATTGTTATGAAACACCGACGGGCTGGAAATTTTTCGGCAATCTGATGGATGCCGGCAGAGTGACTCTATGCGGTGAAGAATCGTTTGGCACCGGTTCCGATCATGTGCGTGAAAAAGATGGTCTCTGGGCGGTGTTGTTCTGGCTCAATATTCTGGCAGTGCGCAAGGAGTCGGTGAAATCGATTCTGACAGGGCACTGGAAAAAATTTGGTCGGAACTATTATTCCCGCCATGATTACGAAGGCGTGGATTCGGCTGCGGCGACACAGGTATTACAAAATGTGCGTGATCAGTTCACTTCTTTACCCGGTACGCAGATGGCGGGTCGCAGGGTGGCAAGCTGTGATGATTTTGCTTACACTGACCCTGTCGATGGCAGTATCAGTGAAAATCAGGG
>CAZWWF010000002.1:22046-24235 GCA_964636805.1 uncultured Zetaproteobacteria bacterium | reverse complement strand
GCATGAAAAAACCTATTTTATCATCTGAAGCTTGGGCGGTTGTTGAGGCACGCTCACACGATCCGTTCGGCTGGCTGGGTATGCACGAGCATCCGGATGGTGGCGTTATAGTCCGTGCATTGAGTGCCCAGGCTGAGAAAATGTGGCTGCTGCCGGAGGGTGGCAGGGCGCAGGCGATGACCCGTATTGAAGGCACGGATGTATTCGAGAAACACTGGAATGGGGGTGGGTTCGACAAATCATATCGCTTCCGTATTGAAAATACTGAGGGGCATCGCTGGGAACTGGATGATACGTACCGCTTTTCACCATTCCTCGGGGAAATGGACTTACACCTGATCGGCGAAGGTAACCATTTCGAAAAATATCGTATTATGGGAGCTCATGTCCGTGAGCATGAAGGATGTGCAGGTGTTGGTTTTGCGGTCTGGGCACCGGCGGCTTCGCGTGTTTCGGTCGTTGGCAATTTCAACCACTGGAATGGATGCGAACACCAAATGCGTGTGCGAGGTTCTTCCGGGGTTTGGGAAATCTTTATACCCGGTTTATGCGAAGGTGAAACCTACAAGTTTGAAATCAGGGCTCAAAATGGCGATGTGTTTGAAAAAGCTGATCCTTATGCCCAGCAAATGGAACTCAGGCCGGCCACAGCCAGCGTCGTGCATAATTGCAAGGTCTATCATTGGAATGACAGTCAGTGGATGTCAGATCGACCGGTCAGACAGGCAGCCGACAAGCCGATGAGTATTTATGAAGTGCATCCGGGCTCCTGGCGTCGCAAGGGCGATGGTTCCGAATATCTGAGTTACCGTGAGTTGGCACATCAACTGGTCGAATATTGTCAGTGGATGGGCTATACCCATATTGAACTGATGCCGATTACTGAGCATCCATTTGATGGTTCATGGGGTTATCAGACGGTCGGTTATTTTGCACCGACCAGCCGGTTCGGTACACCGGATGACTTCCGCTATTTTGTTGATCACTGTCATGAACATGGGCTTGGCGTGTTCCTTGACTGGGTGCCGGCCCATTTTCCCAAGGATGCACATGGACTGGCCCGTTTCGATGGGACGCCGTTGTATGAACATGAAGACCCCAGGCTCGGCGAGCATAAAGACTGGGGCACGTATATCTTCAATTTCGGCCGCAATGAGGTGCGTAATTTCCTGATTGCTTCGGCTTTGTTCTGGCTGGATGAATTTCATATTGACGGTTTGAGGGTCGATGCCGTGGCATCGATGCTGTATCTGGATTATTCACGTGAAGAGGGTGAGTGGCTGCCGAATAAATACGGTGGCCGGGAAAACCTGGAAGCGGTTGAGTTTTTGAAGCAGTTCAACTGTCTGGTACATGAACGCTTTCCCGGTGCTGTGACCATGGCTGAAGAATCCACTTCGTGGCCGATGGTGTCGCGTCCGACCTATCTGGGCGGGTTGGGCTTCACGATGAAGTGGAATATGGGCTGGATGAATGATACGCTGGCATATTTCGAAGAGAATCCGATTCACCGTTCCTATCATCATCATGAACTGACATTTTCTATGGTGTATGCTTTCACTGAAAATTTCATTTTGCCATTTTCGCATGATGAAGTGGTGCATGGTAAAGGTTCGATGCCGCAGAAAATGCCGGGGGATGACTGGCAGAAGTTTGCTAATTTGAGGCTGCTATACGCATTTATGTACGCACATCCGGGCAAGAAACTGCAGTTTAACGGGCTGGAATTCGGCCAGTGGCCGGAGTGGAACTTTGATGAATCGCTGCCATGGGATCAGGCTAATTTCATGCCGCATCGTGGCTTGCAGCTGATGATGCGCGACATGAATCATCTGTATCAGGATGTACCGGCCTTGCATGAGGTGGATTTTGATCCGGCCGGTTTCCAGTGGATTGATTGCAATGATGCGGATCAGTCGGTGCTCAGCTTCATTCGCCGCGATAAAAATGGCGGGCCCGTTGTGGTTGCCTTGAATCTGACGCCTGTACCACGCAACAACTATCGTCTAGGGGTGCCGGTGGCCGGGCATTATACTGAAATTATGAACACGGATGCGGAAGTTTATGGTGGCTCGAATATCGGCAATGCCGGTGGTGTATATGCGGAAGACAGGGCATGGATGGGGCAGGCTTATTCAATTGCCATCACTCTGCCGCCATTATCATGTGTCATACTCAGGCCGCAATAA
>CAZWWF010000002.1:4783-21946 GCA_964636805.1 uncultured Zetaproteobacteria bacterium | reverse complement strand
TTCAATTGCCATCACTCTGCCGCCATTATCATGTGTCATACTCAGGCCGCAATAAGTCTGACAGGAGTCATTTTGCGAGTTCCGTATCAGGATGAAATGCCACCCAGGCAAACCAGTAGAGGCGGGTAACAGGCAGAACTTTGTTCGATTCGACATCGCGAATTTGTATGCCTTCGCCATGAACGCTAATGGCCAGCCTATGCTGTTGCCATGTCAGCTGGTGAGAGCCTGATTTTTTCAGATCATCTAGTTTCCAAGCAAGATGATGGTTGCCCATACTCAAACCGATGATCCATGTTTTGGAGGGCAATCGTTCATCATGATGGTAGACTGGAAAATAGGTGCCGGAGACAGATTCATAGCCGGCGTAAGGGTTGCGACTATAGTCACGCCGGAAGCCTGTGTTGCGCGATAGTACATCGGTATTCGGATGACGAGTTTTCCATGTTTGCCATGTACTGTGTTCGATGGGCAGAAGTTGCAGCTTTTCACCGGTACGCGATCCGGCTACTGCCTGCATCATCAATTGTGACCACAGGCTTTCACTCTTTTTATCATACAGCAATACATCGGATTGATAGAGCATGCCGGAGACACCGAAACGGTCATCGGTATCAAAAGCCATACCGCTGCCGCACAACGGGCAGTAGCTTATCACAAACGATTTTCCCTTAATGTGGTCGTTGACAATCTCATGCCAGTTCATGATCCGGACGGGATAAGCACGGGCCTTGCCCTGAATGACAATACCCAGAATCAGGTCGTGCTTTTCAAGCCAGAGATCGGCGGCGTTACCCGTTTCCATGTTCGGGTTGGTAAGTGCCGGAATACCATCTTTTGGCGGCCCGCCGGATAAGATTTGATCGGCCGGAATCAACGAAGGAGATAACCCAAAGCCGGAAAGCAGCAGCCAGAGTATTGCCAGTCCAAATTCAGGCAGTATGGATGTTGTGCGCATATTATTTCGTCTGAACTGTTATCCAGCTCTTACATTTACTTGTCTATAATCTTCAACCTCAAGCCACAAGGTTCGTATAAACCTGTTTCTATGCAAAAGCGGATTTGATTGAAAAAACATTGCAAACCGGCAATCATGCAAGCATGGAATGTAAGCAGGGGAAGAGAGGGCCTAATGCATTATTGCGTGGTATCAACCGGGTGATATGCCAGGGCTGGCACCGTTTGTCCAAAGAGAAGGTCATTTTACCGGACGGGCCGCTTATCTTGGTCGGGAATCATATCTGTGGCCTGGATCCACTGTTGATCCAGGCCTCTGTGAACCGTCCATTATCCTTTCTGATGGCGCGCGAGTATTATCAAAAAATGTGGTATGTACGTTGGGGTTTTGACATGGTGGGGGCTATTCCGGTTAATCCCGGTGGTGCCAACAGACAGGCCTTGCGACAGGCTACCCAGGTTGTACAAGCAGGTAATGCGCTGTGTATATTTCCGGAGGGGGCTGCCAATCCTCCGATTCCATTGCATCGTATCATGCCCGGTGCCGCACTGATTGCCCGTGAAACCGGGGCGCCGATTATTCCATTTCGGGTATCCGGCGTATGGCCATTCGATCACGTGCACCTGTGGCGTCCGTTTTATCGCCGCAGCCGTGCCAGAGTCGTGGTGGGTGAGGCGATTCAATTATCGAAAATGAATGAGGGAAGAGAAGGGCTTCGGGATGATACGCAGATTATACGGCATGCGATCAAGTCTCTTGCAAGGTATGACTCCCGGCCTGGCTGACAGTTAACCCAAATTGTTTCAGTGTGATTTGTTATACTACAGGAACCGTTGTGGCCCGCATCAGTGTTGGGCAATCAGATGTCTAGGCCATGTGAACTTATGTTGCGGGAGGCCTGTTCCAAAGCACTTGTCTGGCTCCCGGAATCTTTAAGGTTAACCATTTTGATTTGTAGCCGGAGATTATTAACCGAGTCGGCATGGCGAAGGGCTTCATTTTCGGAAATCAGCCCTTCCTTCCACAATGCCAGCAATGATTGATCGAAGGTTTGCATACCGTAATTTTTTCCGGCAGCCATGGAGTCCTTGATTTCGGAGATAGACCATTTGATGATCAGATCAGAAATACGCGGCGTATTAACCAGAATTTCCACAGCAGGCAGTCGTTTGCCGTTCTGCGATCTGACCAGCCGTTGCGATAATACAGCTTTCATGTTCAGGGCCAGATTCAGGCAGACCTGTGGGTGCAGATCTTCCGGAAAGAAGTTGATAATGCGTTCCAGCGCCTGATTGGCATTGTTAGCGTGCAGTGTGGCCAGACACAGGTGACCTGTCTCGGAAAATTCGAGAGCATGTTCCATGGTTTCACGGTCGCGTATTTCGCCTATCAGAATTACATCAGGCGCTTGCCTGAGTGCATTTTTTAGCGCTGTTTGATACTCCAGAGTATCCGTACCTACTTCACGTTGGGTTATGACGGATTTTTTATGCTTATGAATAAACTCAATGGGGTCTTCAATAGAAATAATATGGCCGCTCTGGTTGCTGTTGCGCCAGTCGATCATGGCTGCCAGCGAGGATGATTTACCACAGCCGGTAGCGCCAACCATGAGCACTAGCCCACGGGGCTCCATAACAATATCCTTGAATATATCCGGGAGACCCAGCTCATCAATGGCAGGTATTTCCAGCTTCACTCTGCGGATTACCATGCCAATATGACCACGCTGGCGGAAGATGTTGACCCGGAAACGGCCAATATCATGAAATGAAAGCGCAAGATTCATTTCATGTTCGGTTGCAAACGTACGCTGTTGCCTGTCGTTCATTATTGAATAAGCCAGTTGTTCGCATTGGATGGCAGTCAGGTCAGGCTGATTCATGGTATGAACGATGCCATCAATTCGAAAGGAGGGTGGGATATCTGTTGTAAGGTAGATATCTGATGCATCGCGTTTTTCCATCACAGACAGGAGTTGTTTGATGGACAATTCCCTCGAATCAGTTTCTCTCATACGCTTATTATTTCTTGAGGAAATACTGATGAATTCAGCCGTGCAGGGAGCACTAGACAATGCCTCCACCGAAGAGCTTTTTGTTACTGCTTTTCTCCATTGCGGCCTGTTGGGTGATTTTACGTGACTTGACCAGTTGTTGCAGGTGCGAATCAAGTGTTTGCATACCATCCCGCTGCGATGTTTGCATGACAGAAACCATCTGGGCGATTTTGTTTTCACGAATCAGATTTCGGATGGCCGGTGTTCCCAGCATAATTTCATGAGCAGCTATACGCCCTGTTCCATCAGTGATTTTGATCAGGGTTTGAGAAATTACGGCGCGAATCGATTCAGAAAGCATGGAACGCACCATTTCCTTTTCTCCGGCCGGAAAGACATCGATGATTCGGTCGATAGTCTTGGGTGCTGAAGATGTGTGCAGTGTTCCGAAGACCATGTGGCCGGTTTCAGCTGCGGTTAAAGCCAGACGAATGGTTTCCAGATCACGCAACTCACCAACCAGAATGACATCCGGATCTTCACGCAGGGCACTGCGCAGGGCGTTGGCGAATGAGTGTGTATGTGGTCCGAGTTCACGTTGTGAAATCAGACAGTTTTTGGAGCGATGTACGAATTCAATCGGGTCTTCAATGGTCAGTATATGGCCGCGCTCGCTATCGTTGCGATGGTCGACCATGGCTGCCAATGTGGTTGATTTACCGGAACCGGTAGGACCTGTGACCAGACATATGCCGCGTGGCATCATCGCAATATCACGAAAAACCTGAGGACAGTTCAATTGATCCAGGGTTAAAACCTCATTGGGGATGACGCGGAATACTGCTCCCATACCACGCCTCTGTTCAAAGACATTGACACGAAAACGGGCGATTTCGCCAAGTGAGAAAGAAAAGTCGATTTCCATATGCTCTTCAAAGGTTTTGCGCTGGGCGTCACTCATGATGTCGTACACCATGGCCTGCACGTCACGCCTGTCGATATCAGGCATTTTAATGCGTGTCATATCACCATTGATACGGATCATTGGGGGTTCACCTGATGACAGGTGCAGGTCTGAAGCATTGTTTTTAACAGTAAATGCAAGCAGTTCAGATACTTCCATGATTATTCCCCAAGGGCATTGTATTGTCTATCTCCAACCCATTAGCAGAGCATAAGAGAGTGAGCCATTTGCCGCAAGTTTGCTTTGCAGTGTTCGGTTGGAGATATATGTTCCTGTGCAGATGGGGGGGTCAGGGATTGCCCAAACATGCCGCCATGTTGCATGCCAACACAATGATCGGGTCAAAGTCATAATATTCGGTGCTGAAACAAGATAATTTTAACTATCGTGTTTTTTCATTTCAGTGTTATAATTCTTTGGCACAGCCTTTATTTACACCATTCACAAGAATCGCTAAGGTTCGCGCCCTTTTGGCAACACCGCTTTCGGATTGCCTATTGGCAGGAGGATGAAATGGCACTGACCAAGAAACAATTGGCAGATTTTGAAAAGCAGTTGGCAGACTGGAAAGCTGAACTGGAAGTCGGACAGAGTGTGAACATGCAGTCCATGCAGGAGCAGGAACAGACGTCGTTTCCTGACCCGACTGATCAGGCCAGTATGGAGACTGACCGCAATTTCGATCTGCGTATCAAGGATCGTGAACGCAAATTGATCAAAAAGATTGATCAGGCTATTGAGCGTATCAAGGACGGTGAGTTCGGGAAATGTGATGCATGTGGTGGCGATATCAGCCTCAAGCGTTTGCAGGCTCGTCCGGTGACAACGCTTTGTATTGAGTGTAAAACAGCTCAGGAACAGGAAGAACGAACGCGCCTTGACTAAGTCATCCTGATTGAATTATCCCGGCTGAATTCTGAAAAGCCCGCTCACTGCAGCGGGCTTTTTTATTGATCATAATATTGACCATAAAACGGGACTGCTGAAACATTGCGCGGCGGAAGCCAAAACGTAGAGTGGCCACATGTCTTATCTTGTACTGGCTCGACGCTGGCGGCCACAGAAGTTTGCTGACCTTGTAGGTCAGGATATTGTGGTGCGTACCCTGAAAAATGCACTGGCCAGTGGCAATCTGGCGCATGCCTATCTGTTATGCGGCATCAGAGGGGTGGGCAAAACCACCATTGCCCGCCTGATGGCGATGGCAGTGAATTGTGAGCACCCTGATCAGGGTGAGCCCTGTGGCAAGTGTGCTGCCTGCTGGAGTATTGCGGATGGAGCAAATCTGGATGTGCAGGAAATGGATGCAGCCAGTCATACCGGTGTTGATGATGTGCGGGAAATTCTCGATGGTGTACGATATCCACCTTCCACATTAAAAACCAAGATATATATCATTGATGAAGCACATATGTTGTCCAAGAGTGCTTTTAATGCATTGCTGAAAACGCTTGAAGAGCCACCGGCACATGTGATGTTTATACTGGCTACGACAGAGGCGGATAAGCTGCCGGTCACGGTACGTTCCCGTTGTCAGCGTTTCGATCTGCGCAGACTGGGTCAGAGCGAAATTGCCTCCTATTTGAAACACGTATTTGATGCCGAGTCTATCAGGGCAGATGCAGATGCTCTTGCGGCGATTGCGCAGGCGGCGGATGGCAGTGTGCGTGATGGATTATCGCTGGCTGAACGGGTTCTGGCCTATTCATCCGGGCAGTTGAGCGTTGCCGAGGTGATGTCGGCATTGGCTATGGTCGGTTATACACTGGCGTGTTCATTGTCCGAAGCAGTCTTTGCCGCTGATTCAGTGCGTGCTGTGCAATGTTTGCGGGATGCGGTTTCCAGAGGGCATGGGCCACGCAGCTTGCTGGAGGAATTGAGTCGGTTATGGCATCAGCTGGCCTGTTTACAGGTTGATCCCGATTTGCTGGATGATGAAATGGATGCGGATCATTGCGACTGGCTGGCGCAACAGGCAACACGGCTGGATACCCGGTCGCTGGATTTGCGTTATCAGGTATTATTGAATGGTATACGCGATCTGGCACTGGTCGATGAACGCATGGGGGCAGAAATGGTGCTGTTTCGCCTGTGTGGGCTAAACACAATATCTGCAGTGGCTGCTGTTCCCGAACCTGATGATGAATCACAGGTCGAACCGGTCCCACCGGCATTCAGGGATATTGAGGATGCAGATGTTACCGCTTCACAACAGGACTGTTCTCAAAAAGATCATTCAGTATCGGAAAACCTACAAGCGGAAACAGCTGTTGAAGTTGTCGACGATTTACCGTTATCTGAAACGTCCGAGCCAGCCGGACATGCTTTCGCAACATGGCAACAGGCTGTGGAAGCATTTGGTGAGGTAAAGCCGGGTGTATCGGCGATGCTGGATCATGTTATCTGTATCGAATTTCAGGACAGGGTTCGACTGGCTCTGGATAAACACCAGCAACGCGCTATTGCAACCAGTGATCGCATGGCTTTTGCCGAGTGGCTGGGGCGTGAAGTCTTGTGGGAGTCACTGGCGGAACACGAAGGTGAATCACTGTCGCAGGAACGTGCTAGACAAGCCCGCCATGAACAGGCGCGTTTACGCAAGGGGGCAGAAGATGATCCGCATGTGCAGGCGCTGATGCGTGAACTGGATGCCAGGCTGGTTAAAGTTCTGCCTGCCGGTGTCCCGGATGCCGATTAGTCTTTGGATAAGCTCAAGCAGGTTTGATATGGATAAATTAGGTATGAATAAACTGGATATGGATATATGACAGGAGTGAATGCATGAATATCGGAAAGATGATGCAGCAAGCCAAGAAAATGCAGGAAAACATGAAACAGATGCAGGAAGAAATGGCTGCGATGGAGATCACCGGTGAGGCCGGTGGCGGTATGGTTAAAGTGATCATGACCGGTGACCAGATTGTACGTCGTGTTGATATTGATCCGTCCGTGTGGGATGAACAGGACAAGGAGCTCATTGAAGACCTGGTGGCTGCTGCCTTTAATCAGGCATCCCAGAAAGTTTCTGAAACACAAAAGCAAAAACAGCAGGGGTTGATGGCTGGTATGCCATTGCCACCCGGGTTTTCTCTTTGATTCATCTGCCGGGCGTGCCGGCACCACTGGCGCGGGTGATCGAAATGCTGGCTACTTTACCTGGGGTCGGTCCAAAAACCGCTATGCGGCTGGGTCTGAATCTGTTGTCGCGACCGGCTTCCGATTCCTGGCATCTGGCCGAGGCATTGAAAATACTGCATGAAGAGGTCGGTTTTTGTGAAACCTGCGGTTGCTTTGCAGAACAGGGGCACTGTCAGTTCTGTACGGATGTAAATCGTGATGCGACGGTCATTTGTCTGGTTGAGCAGCCGGTGGATGTGCTGATGATGGAGCGGGGCCATGGCTACCGTGGCTGTTATCATGTGTTGCGTGGACGTTTAAGTCCGGTGGACGGGATCGGACCGGAGCAGCTCAGATTGATCGCGCTGGATAAACGTGTCGCACAGGGAATCAGCGAGCTGATTCTGGCCACCAGTGCAACGGTGGATGGCGAAGCGACTGCCCACTATCTGGCCAATCGATATCAGCATCAGGATGTTCGGATTTCCCGTATTTCCCGTGGTGTACCGGAAGGTGGCGAACTGGAATATCTGGATGAACATACCCTGAGCAGAGCGCTGGATCAGCGTGTCAGTTGGAATTCAGCGGTGCTGTAGTGCCCTTGACGGTGAATCCGCAACAGCTTGTTCAACGCTATCAACAACTCAGTAACGAGATGAAAGCGGCCGGCGTTTCGATGTTGGCCGTTAGTAAATATGCGCCGGATGAGGCGGTGCAGACATTGATTGATGCAGGACAGATACAATTCGCTGAATCCCGCCCCCAGCAGTTGCGTGATCGCAGCAATCGGTGGCCTGCCTGCGAATGGCATATGATCGGGCCGGTGCAGAAGAACAAGGCCAAGTATATCGGTCGCCATGCTGCTATGTGGCACAGTTGTGACAATCTGGAGACAGCCAGAGCAGTGGCTCGCCATGTCGCCGGTCGGGTTTTACCGGTATTGATTCAGGTCAATGTTGCCAGAGTGCCGGGACAGCATGGAGTAAGCCCGAATACTGTGCCCGCATTGGCCGAAGACCTGGCTGATGTGCAGGGATTACAACTGGCCGGTCTGATGTGCATGGCTCCACGCGGGGACGGTGTCCGGCAGGCATTTCAGACAGTGCGGCGCTTGCGGGATACCCTGTTCGGTGGAAGCCTGCTGGAATCGGGCAGGGTCGAATTGAGTATGGGGATGAGCGGTGATTTTCGTATCGCTGTGCAGGAAGGTGCGACCATGGTGCGCCTGGGCTCTGTTCTGTTCGGCGATTGGGATGTACGAAAGTAAGATGTGGCAAAAGTGGTTCACAGCTGAGTTTCCCGGGAGAGAACTATAAGGGTTTTCCCGTGTGTACATGTGCGGTGTTATATTTGAATTTGTCATTGAAGGGGTAAGGTAAAAACATGCAGAGACTGAATATAGCATTTATTGGTGGCGGCAATATGGCCGAGGCTTTGATCGCGGGGCTGACACGGGGTGGACATGCCGGTGATCAGATCTGTATATCAGAGCCGCAACAGGCTCGCCGCGAAGTTCTTGCGCGGCAATATGGTGTCCGTTGCGTAGAAGGCAATGCCGATGCAGCGGATTGTGCGGATGTATTGGTGTTGGCCGTGAAGCCGCAGCAGATGCAGGCTGCAGTGAAAGGGATTTCTGCGCATTTGAAGGCCGATGCCACGGTGATCAGTATTGCTGCCGGAGTGAGTACGGTTTCATTGCATGCATGGCTGGGCGGGCATGCACATATTGTACGCGTGATGCCCAATACTCCGGCTCTGCTGGGAGCCGGTATGTCAGTGCTGTTCAGTGATGCCGATGAGATCCACAAGCAGCGTGCTGAATATGTACTCAATGCCTGTGGTGAGTCGTTGCGCGTGAATAAGGAAAAAATGATGCATGCGGTGACGGCTGTTTCCGGTAGTGGCCCGGCATATTTCTTTCTGCTGGCCGAGGTGATGCAGGCGACAGGTATCAAGCTGGGGCTGGATGAGGCTGTGGCGGCAAAACTGGCGGCACAAACTGCGCTGGGAGCGGGTAAAATGCTGGCAGATAGTGGTCGTTCGGCTGAGGCACTGCGTCATCAGGTGACCAGTCCGGGTGGTACCACACAGGCGGCACTCGATGTGATGTATGAGATGGGTTTGCCTGCGGCTGTACGTCAGGGCGTGCTGGCTGCCAGCAAGCGTTCCGAGGAGTTGAGCTAGTGTTTATTCTGGGTTATTTTTTGCAGGCAGTAGCAGGTGTGCTGCATATCGTGCTGATGGTGGCAATGATAGTGATTATTGCCCGTGCCGTATTGTCATGGGTATCACCCGATCCGTATAATCAGATTGTGCGCATTATCAATCAGCTTTCCGAACCGCTGCTGTTCCCGGTCAGAAAACGGGTTCCTTATATCAGTGGCATTGATTTCTCGCCGTTGATCGTGCTGCTTGTTATTATGTTTCTGGATAATTTCCTTGTTTCCAGCCTGAATCGCATCGCACTATCGATGCTTTAATATGGAACAAATAACGCGTCTGTATGATTTTTTCCGTCCTGTACCTGATCAGGCGACCATGCTTTATGAAATGACAGGCATTGCTTCACGAGGCCTAGCTTATCAAAGGGTGGAAAAAAACATTCGCGTTGGTTTATGGGCTGTTTATTCATGAATACAGACAATCTTTCCGAACTCTATAGCGTAGGAAAAGACGGCCTCTATCTGAATGTGCATGCCCAGCCCGGCGCACGACGGGCACAATTACGCGGCTTGCATGGGGATGCAGTGAAAATAGCCATTGGTGAAGCTGCACAGGATGGAAAAGCCAACAAGGCCATTGTTCGTGTGATTGCCAAAGCCTTTGATCTTCCTGTCGCTGATGTGGAGATTTCATCTGGTATGACATCACGTCGTAAACGTGTTCTGTTGCGTGGCAACAGTGACACTCTGAAACAGCATCTTGAGCTCTGGCTGAAAGGGGCCGAATGACGATGCCGATGACTGATTATTCACACCGGGCTGAAGAGCAACCGTTATTGAAGCAACCGTTATTCTGGTTGTTGCTGATTTGTGCGGTGAACTTTTTTGCATTTCTGGGCGGCCACAGTTTATGGGATGTCGATGAGCCCAATAATGCCGTATGTGCCCGTGAAATGTTGCTGGCCGGTAATTGGTGGGTGCCGATGTTCAACGGCGATTACCGTTTCGATAAACCGATCCTGATCTACTGGCTGATGATGCCACTGGATGCTTTATTCGGTATCAATGAATGGACGGCCCGCTTGCCTTCGGCACTTGCCATGACCGGACTGGTACTGGTGATTTGGGGCATGACGCGGCGTTTGATGGCCGCTTCCACGTCTGTGTTTCGTGATAACTCGACTGTATGCGACAATGCGGCACTCATCGCGGCGGGTACATTCGCAACCGCACTGCACATTATTGTTATTGCGAGGGCGGCGGTACCGGATCCACTGTTGATGCTGGCACTTGGCGTTGCGTTACCGGCGCTGCTGATCTCATATCTGGAACAGAAGAAGGAACAGGCGCAACAGCCATCAGAACGGATGCCCGGACTGGTGATTACAGCCTATATTGCGATAGGACTGGGAACGCTGGCCAAGGGGCCGGTTGCCGGATTGATGCCGCTGTTAATTGTTGCCGCGTTCCTGACCCTGATGGGGGACTGGAGGAACTGGCGTCTGTTTCATCCGTTCAAAGGTACTTTGATTGCACTGGCGGTAGCGTTGCCCTGGTATATCGCCGTGGGCATTTTGACGCATGGTGTCTGGCTCGAAGGTTTTATTTTTCATCACAATATCGACCGCTTTACTGATCCGTTGCAGGGGCACCGCGGTTTTCCGGGCCTGTACATTCTCAGCGTGTTGCTGGGCTGGTTCCCATGGACCGGCTTACTGGCCGCGATGCTGTGGTTCGGCTCATGGCGTTTGAAATTTTTGAGAGATGAGCCGGTGCGCCTGTTCATGCTGTGCTGGATTGGGGTATACATCCTCTTTTTCAGCATTGCGCGCACCCAGTTGCCCAATTATGTGCTGCCTTTGTTTCCCGCTGCCGCCATGCTGATGGCGTATGGCTGGACATATGCATCCACCGAAGTGCGCCAGCGTGCTGTGCACTGGCTGGTATGGACAGCATTGGTTCTTTCGACAGGTATAGTTGTTGGCGGAGGCCTTGGGCTGGAGAAGCAATGGTCGGGAGAGGGCTATTACATACTGGCCATGCTGCCGATGGTACTGGCTTCAGCCTGGTTGATATGGAAAAAACAGTGGCTGTGGAAAAGGAACGAACAATCAGGCCACGGAGGCATCATCCTGGCAGTAGCCATGGCTGTGTCGATGGTTTTGCTGGCCGGCTGGTCGGTAAAGGGAATTGACCACAATAAAATCAGTATATCCCTGGCTGCCAGGGCAACTGAATCGGGATTTGATGGCAGTCAGCTGGCGACATTCCATTATTTCCAGCCGTCATTGCTGTTTTATCATGGTGGTCGCCTGCCGATGTTGACAGATGTAGGGGAAGTAGGTGAGTGGCTGCTAGCCGGCAAGGCCGTTGTTATGCCCCAGGATGCGCTTGAACTGTTGCCAAAAGAGATTATTCCCTATCTTATTGTGCATGATCGTGTCTACGGCATGTATGCTCGACATTGGCTGTTGCTGGTGAGTTTGCAGCCGCAAACGCCTGCAAGTACATCGACAGGAAAGGAGAGGTAATGCCCGAATCAATGATTTCGATTGTCGTACCGCTATACCGGGAAGAGGAAAATGTACCACTGCTGGTTGCAGAAGTGGCAGAGAAACTGAGTGGTCATGCATACGAATTGATTCTGGTCGATGACGGTTCCGACGATGGCACAGTCGAAGCTGCAAAAAAAGCGCGTCAGACGGATGATCGGGTGGTACTGATTCAGCTCAGGCGTAATTTCGGCCAGACAGCAGCAATGAGTGCAGGTTTTGAACGGGCAAAGGGACAGTATATTGTATATATGGATGGCGATTTGCAGACTGATCCTGCCGATATATTGAAATTGCTGGAGCGCATGCATAAGGATGATCTGGATATGGTCAATGGCTGGCGCAAGGATCGTCAGGATGCCAGCCTGTCACGCAATCTCCCCTCTAAAATTGCCAATGCCCTGATCCGACGCACGACCAAGGTGCGTATGCATGATTATGGCTGCCCGATGAAACTGATGCGTGCCGATGTGGCCAAGAATTTACGCATTTACGGTGAACAGCACCGGTTCCTGCCGGCTCTGGCTGATCTTTATGGTGCCAGAATAGGCGAGGAAGTGGTGACCCACCGGCCACGGCGTTTCGGTGAGAGTAAATACGGTATTGGCCGTACCGTACGCGTGCTGGTTGATCTGCTTCTGGTTGTATTTTTCCAGCGCTTTACGGATCGGGCATTGCAATTATTTGGCCCGGTCGGGCTGGTTTCTCTGGTCAGCGGATTATTTATCGATCTGTGGCTGACAATGGACAAGCTGCTGTTCGGTGCGGAACTCGCAGGACGACCCATGTTGCAATTGGGCTCTTTAATGATTGTCACGGGTGTTTTGCTGTTCGGTATTGGGTTGATCCTGGAAATGCAGGCGCGCACCTATTACGAATCAACCGGTCGCCGTCATTACAGCGTGCGTGAGGATCATGAGGAGTGAGCGCTTCGTTTGATGTGAGATGCTGGATGTGAGATGAAAATTCACATCGTCTCATTTCATACATCTCGCATCTTACCCCTGACCGATTCTATATGATCTGGATTAAACTGGTGCTTTCAGCCCTGCTGCTGGCTTATTTGGGCTGGGCACTGAATCTTTCCGATATTTTCAGCCTGCTGAAAACTGCTGACTGGCAACTGGTTGCTGCGGCAATATTGTGTCTGATTATCGGTCAGGTGCTTTCAGCGATCCGCTGGACATGGTTGGCCCGCGGACTGGGACTTTCTGTAATAACTGCCAGGAAAATTCAAATCTATTTTCTCGGTATGTTTCTGAGTCTGTTTCTGCCATCGATTATCGGAGGCGATGTCGCACGCGGCTGGTTACTGGCCAAAGGCAGGGAGAATGCGGGCTGGCCGGCTGCAGCCAGTGTGATTCTGGAACGTGTCAACGGTGTCGTGGGACTGGGGCTGCTGGTCTCATTCTGTATGTTCTTCCTTGAGATACCATTGCTGTGGATTGTGTTGTGGAACGCCGGGCTACTCATGCTTTTCGTGATACTTCTGACATTACCCTGGTGGTGGCCTCGATTGGTAGTATCCGGCTGGAGTGGTAAATTATCCGGCTGGAAATCGTTACCATTAACCACGCCTGTATTCCAGGCTGCCTGGTGGAAAAGTCTACCCGTATCCATTGTGTTTCAAATGCTGGTTGTGCAGGCGCATGTATTGCTGGGTATGGCGGTTGGAATGGATATGTCATGGTTTTCCTACGGGTTTATGGTTTGTCTGGTCGCACTGGCTTCAGCTTTGCCGGTTTCCTTTAACGGTTTCGGCATTCGGGAAGCCGGATATGTGGGTCTGGCCACATGGTTCGGAGCCTCTGCTGAAGCTGCCGGGGCGATGGCGGCTTTGTGGGTGCTGGTACTATTAATTGCTGCATTGCCCGGTGGCATTGTGCTGTGGAAAATGGGAGGTACGAAAATCCTTCAAAAGGATAGATCTCAACAATAGGGCGATAACAGTACGGTTGCGCCGACAGTATGAGTTTGCAACTATCTATAGAACGACTGCTAACTTTGCCGGTTTACTCATGGCACGGAAGCACAATCGATAGCTTGAGTCGGCTGGCCGCTTCAACGCAGCGACTGGCTGAGTCCGGCCAAACTAGGATTCAGAAAATCAATCGAATCTGACCCCATTGATATGGGACGGCTCTGCTGACATGAATATTCTGATTCGTACCTTCTGGCACCATGAAGGCCAACTGTGCTGGGCGGCGGGTGCAGGCATTGTCGTCGACTCCGACCCCGAACAGGAACTCATCGAAACCCAACACAAAGCCGAAGGCCTTCTCAGAGCACTATCAGCTGACTAAGCTGGTTCTGCATGACTATGTTCAGTGGCGAAAACAGAAAGTTTACGAGTATAGGAAATATGCATCAGGCATTGATCAGATTATGTCGAATCGCCAATCGCATCAACTCGACCATATTATTCACAGCCAGCTTGTTCATAATATGCGTATGATGGTTAGCCACGGTCTTTTCACTGATATGCAACCGTTTGGCAATGGCTGCAACTGCACAGCCATTGAGCATCATCTCAAGCACTGAATGCTCCCTGAGAGACAGGCTGTCGAATGGGTTGTCTACATGATTGTAGGGTGCTTCAGCCAACGCCTTGGCCAGCCAGGGCTCAATAAACAGGCCACCTTCAGCAATAAGGTGGATGGCCCGCTTGAACATGGCACTTGGCACATCTGTCGAGACCACACCCTTGGCCCCCATGCCGATCGCCTCATGGGTCATGGATGCCTGATCCTTGCTGATGATGAGCAGAATACAGGCTTCGGGGAATCTGGAAACAATCTGACGTACACAGTCCAGTGAACTGACACCATTGTTGTGCGGGCAGATGATGATAAGATCACTTTCAGATTGAGCACATACCTGACCGCAATAACTTCCACATGCAATGGCAGGCAGGACATCCAACTCCAGATCACCCTGAAGCAAACCCACCAGACCTTCCCGAAACAGGCTCTGCTCGTTCACCAGTTGCACGCGTATGGTCATGTCATTCACTGCCCCGTAGCTATTTTAGCACAATTTCATGTCCCATGATATTTCAGCTGATAAAAATGAGAGAAACTCCCATATCAAAATGAGTGCTATTCCCATTTTCAAAAGCCACCTGTTCAACTATTCTAATTATGACAGATAAAAGATTTTCGGATGGAGCCAAGCTATGAAAAAATCAACAGATTGTTTTCACATTTTGCGCAAAATACTATTTTTATTTCTGGCATCTTCATGTGCTTTTGCGAATATCTGGGAGGCACATGCCGCAACATTTAATCCTCCTGACGGAGATGTCGCAGGTTTGATTGCCGCCATCAACACAGCAAATGCAACCGCAGGCCCGGACACCCCGGACACCATCAACCCAGCTTCGGGTGGAGTTCATATGACTGCATCATCACTGGCCGAAGGCCGGGGCAATGATGTAGCCAAGACTAAACTTGTCGAGGCTTACGGAAAAACACCCATGGGCTTTGAAGAGAATATCGGGCAGAGCGATGCGCAGGTGAAGTTTATCACGCGTGGCTTGGGTTATAGTCTGTATCTCACGCCGACGGAGGCTGTGCTCGTCCTGTCAAAGCAGCCTGCGAAGCAGGATAACTTGAACAAGGCCAAACCAATCGACGTAAGTGAGAGAACAGAGTCCCGAGTGCTTCGCATGAGTATGGTAGGCGCGAACAGTTCACCTGCTCTGGCTGGAGTAGAAATGCAGTCTGGCAAGAGCAATTACATTCGCGGCAAGAACAAAAGCAAGTGGACAACCGGCGTTAGTCGCTATAATCGCGTGCTTTATCACGAACTATATAAAGGTATTGATCTGGCCTTTTATGGAAATCAGAAGATACTTGAATATGATTTTATTGTTAAATCAGGGGCATCACCTGACTCGATTCGCTTTGCATTCACAGGAGCGGATAGCAAGGAGATTGATGCTGATGGCAATTTGATTTTGCATTTCGGTAATGAGAAGATTATTCAACATTCACCGGTTGCTTACCAAGTGGTGAATGGACAGAGACAAGGCGTAAAGAGCCGCTACGTACTGGCTGCCAAGGGGGAGATTGCGTTTGATGTGGGCAGTTATGATGCCGGTAAAGCGCTAATAATTGACCCAATGCTGGCGTATTCCACCTACCTTGGCGGTAATTCCAGTGATTACCCTCAAGGATTTGCAGTGGATGCATCCGGCAACGCCTATGTTGTTGGATATACCTCGTCAGCTGATTTTCCGATCCTGAATGCGGGACAGGTGGCGAATGCGGGTTTAAACGATGTGTTTGTTACGAAGCTGGATTCTACAGGCGTACTTATATATTCCACCTACCTGGGTGGAAATGGGAGAGATTTTGCTACAGGCGTTGCAGTTGACGTATCAGGAAATGCTTATGTTTTGGGCAATACCGAGTCAACCGATTTTCCAATCCAGAATGCCGCTCAGTCAACATTTGGTGGCGGAAGGAATGATGCTTTTGTCACGAAACTGGATGCTACGGGCGCACTGGCGTATTCAACCTACCTTGGCGGCAACTCTATTGATATACCTCAAAGCATTGTTGTTGATACATCCGGTAATACCTATGTGACAGGTTATACTTGGTCAGCTAA
The DNA here is from genome assembly GCA_964636805.1 of uncultured Zetaproteobacteria bacterium. GTDB lineage: Bacteria > Pseudomonadota > Zetaproteobacteria > Mariprofundales > Mariprofundaceae > Mariprofundus. Next base: position 5,580 of record CAZWWF010000002.1, on the reverse strand, counting down.
TTTCCCAACGCTGCACGCCGTTCAGGCAATATATGGTGGTGGTGCAACTGATGTTTTTATCACGAAATTGGGGGGCAACGGTGCGCTAGTGTATTCTACTTATCTTGGTGGGGCTGGTGGTTATGCGCAAGATATTCCTTCAGATATCGCAGTTGACTCATCCGGTAATGCCTATGTGACAGGTTCTACCTACTCAGTCGATTTTCCGACGCTGAACGCCGCTCAGCCAATAAAAAGTGGTAGTTTGTATACTAATGATGCATTTGTTACAAAACTGGATGCTGCAGGCGCATTAGCATATTCCACCTACCTGGGTGGTAATTGGAGTGATGGTGCTTCAGACATTGCAGTGGATGCATCCGGTAGCGCCTATGTGACTGGTCGTACCTCATCAACTGATTTCCCGACCCTGAATGCAGCACAGACGGTGAACGGTGGAGTGTCTGATGCATTTGTCACGAAGCTGAATGCTACGGGCGTACTGGCATATTCCACTTATCTGGGTGGCAACAGTCCTGATCAACCTCGACGCATTGCAGTGGATGCATCTGGAAACGCCTATGTGGCGGGCATTACAGTTTCAACCGATTTTCCGACCCAGAATGCCGCTCAGTCAACATTTGGCGGTGGAAGCAGTGATGCATTTGTCACGAAACTGGATGCTACGGGCGCATTGGCATATTCCACTTACCTTGGTGGTTATTTGTTTGATAATATCAATGGTTTAGCAGTCGATGCAACCGGAAACGCCTATGTGGCGGGCATTACAGTTTCAACCGATTTTCCGACCCAGAATG
>CAZWWF010000002.1:0-4683 GCA_964636805.1 uncultured Zetaproteobacteria bacterium | reverse complement strand
TTTCAACCGATTTTCCGACCCAGAATGCCGCTCAGTCAACATTTGGCGGTGGAAGGAATGATGCTTTTGTCACCAAGATAGGTGCAAGCAATCAGCCGCCCGTTGCTAATGCAGGAGCAGATCAGAACATCTTCCTGACACAGACAGCATTGCTGGATGGGTCAGCATCATCCGACCCTGAAGGCTCTGCACTTACCTATTTATGGGCGATTGATTCTGCACCCATCGGAAGTACAACTGCATTGATCTGCACCACCTGTGCTACCCCGAATTTGACGCCGGATGTGGCAGGCACCTATGTCGTTTCACTGGTTGTCAATGACGGGTTACTGGATAGTGCTGCGGCTACGGTGAGCATTACTGCAACCGAGAACCTGCCGCCTGTTGCTGCTGCAACCGGGTCACCTGTTATAGGATTACTGCCCTTGGCAGTCAGCTTCAGTGCAGGAGCCAGTAACGATCCGGAAGGCGGTGCACTTAGCTACAGTTGGAACTTTGGTGATCCGGCTAGCGGCCCGGACAACAGCAGCACGCTGGTGAATCCGATTCACCTCTATAATGCTGCTGGCACCTATAATGCTGTTGTCACCGTGACCGATGATTTCAGTCAGACCGATCAGGCTTCGGTGCAGATCATTGTCACAGCTCCGAATCTGCCTCCAACCGTGTCTCCCACAGCCACACCATCAAGTGGTACGGCACCGTTGAACGTCCAGTTTGTTGCCGGGGCCAGCGATGTGAATCCTGACGATGTGTTGACCTACAGCTGGGACTTCGGCGATAGCGGAACTTCAACGAGTGCCAATCCATTGCACAGTTATGCTGTGGCTGGTACCTATACAGCAACAGTAGCGGTTGCTGATGGTGTGAATCCAGCTGTCTCCAGTAGTCTGGTGATCAGCGTGGATTCACCACTTGAAATCAGTGTATCCGAATTCAAGGTGGATTATGGCGAGAAGGGTAAAGTGAAGGGCAAGATCAGTCTGAAAGCGGACTTCACCTACCCTGGCATGCCTGCTCCTTCGGATGTGATCAAAGTGGTCTTCGACGGTATTACCCTGCTTGAGGCTTCATTCTCGAGTTTCGAACAAGAATCCGATGATGCGGGTGAATTCGAGTATGAATCAGGGAATGTGCATGCAAAAATCGATTTCACCAAAATGACGATCAAGGTATCACGTCACAGGATGCTGTTGAGCGGACTTGATACCAATAACGGCATTGATGTGGTGGTCTACTTTGGTCCTCACTCGGCAACGGATCACTTTGTTCCAAAGGTCAAAGTGAAAAAATACCATGACGATGAGAAAGAGATGTCTTATAAGAGGTGATTTGATAAGGGCTGGATAAAAGAGCAGAGACAGCAGGAGGAGTGTAATAGACAGAAGATAAAGCCCCGTTATTAACTTGGTTATGCTCAAAGGAGGTAAGGCAAAATGATTATTGAGAAAGCAAATTGGACAAAATGCTTAATGGCAGTGTTTGGAGGGATCCTCATATTGGGCATATTAAGCACCAACACACTGGCAGCAGAGGATTTCAACAGTTCCAGGTCAAACTTATCCAATGCCGTAGAGGGATCTCCTGATGTGACACCTGCGGCACGAAAAGCATCGCAAGAAAATCCTCCAAAACCACAGAAAACCAATTGTGGAACCTGTCTGGAAACTTGCACAGGTAGATGTGTGAAAAACAGTTCCGGCGTGTGTTTTTGCTACGAAGAACAACCGCCCATGAGGCATTAGATTGCCCTGGAAATCAACGGCCTCTTTTCACACATGTATGGTCCGCTCCGTTTTGCAAGGATAATTTGAACGGGCATTAAAGGAAGGGTTGCACACATGTATCCGGCCTGTTGGTGAGGCATTGTTGCCTCTGGCCCCGATGGAAATCCGCGCATCCCTGTCCTTATCAGTCTGACGGCCTTGTTTATTGGCCCTTGTGTGAATCAGGATCCCAGGAATGCTGCTGTCCGCCTTTGTTGCCATCTATCTTTTCATCCTCGCAATCGTTTGAGCCTTTTTATGCCATGGCAGGGTGATAACACTCATGCTTGGTCAGTAACGCCCATGCCGTACGCATATTCTTGTTCACCAATGCTACCGCTGCCACATTCCGTCCGCGTCTTTCTGCCAGTTCACATACCCACTTGCTTTGTCGGTCCGGTTTTTTATCGGCAACGCGGAGGGCCGATTGGGCGCCTTGAATCAATAGCTTGCGCAAATAACTATCTCCACGTTTGCTGATGCCGAGCAGCCTGACTTTGCTACCGGTGGAATGCTGCCTTGGAACCAGCCCCAGCCATGCCGCCATCTCACGTCCGTTACCGAATGCTTTTGCATCGGCTACCGCCGCCACCAAAGCTGTTGCAGACATCGGCCCCATGCCAGGTATCAACATCAACCGTTTGCAGGCATCGCTTTGTTCAGCCAATTGCCTGATCTGCCTGTCATAACCGGTTATCCGCTCATCCAGTCGCCGTACTTCATCGGCTAACTGGCACAGCAATTCCCGGAATATCGGCGTCAGATCATTATCAGCATCCGCGAGAATATCCGGTACACGGCCCCGCAGACTCGCCATGCCTTGCGGTAAAACGATTCCATATTCCATCAGCAGCCCACGCATCTGGTTCGCCTGCGCTGTCCGGTGCGATACCGCCAGACTCCTCGCTCGATGGATGCTCTGCACATCTTGTTGCTCCATGCCCTTAATCGGAACAAAGCGCATGTTGGGGCGACTCACCGCCTCGCAGATCGCTGCCGCATCGGAAAAATCATTTTTGTTCGATTTGACATACGGCTTTACAAATTGAGCCCCCATCAATCGAACATCATGACCCATCGCCATCAGCTTGCGAGCCCAGTCGTGAGAGCCACCACAGGCTTCCATGCCCACTAGGCATGCTGGCAAATTCGACATGAGCTGCACCAAGCCCTTCCGCGAAACCTGCTTCTTCAACACCACTTGGCCAGAAGCCTCCACTCCGTGCACATGAAATGCGTTCTTTCCCAAATCAATCCCGACTACCGATATTTCAAATGCTTTGCTATTATCTCTCATAGTTCGCTCCGTTCTTCTTCGTGATGGAATATATCCATACTGGCACATTGCGATGCCGTTAGGGAACGGAGCGGACCATCCCATTAGTCTGGGCCGAACCCAGACGGTCGTTAAGCGGACAGGTTGATTATCGCTTTGTTGTCCTCTTACTGGATTTCCAGCTGCCGTTTGTGCCGGGTAAGGTTGTCGCAGCCGCCATCGCGAACCACCACCATATCTTCGATACGGACACCACCCAGACCCGGATAATAGAGACCGGGTTCAACGGTGACGATCTGACCTGTTTGTAAAACATCACTTTTTGTCGAAATACGTGGCGCTTCATGGATTTCCAGGCCGACGCCATGGCCGGTACCGTGGAAAAAACCGGTCTGTTTGCCACGCACCATTTTTGTCGGATAACCCTGCTGGTCAAAATGGGCCGTGATGGCTTTGTGGATTTGCATGCCGTCCACACCGTTCGCGACCATCGACAGGCCGATATCCTGACCTTCACGTACGGTTTGATAGAGCTTTTTGATTTCGAGGCTGGCACGGCCTTTTACATATGTGCGCGTCATATCTCCCCAGTAGCCGGTTGAAAGTACGCGCGGAAAAATATCGATAATAATGGTTTGATGGGCGCGGATATAACCATGGCCGATATTGTGCGGGTCGGCACCTTCCTTGCCACAGGCGACAATGGTGTGAGCCGGCATAGCACCGTTACTGATCAGAAACGTTTCAATGGCACGCCGTACATTGGCGGATTTTACTTTTTTGCCGGATTCAGCATCGCGCAGGATACCGTCATCGCCGATACTGCATGCTGCCAGATAGCGCTCGGCCTGTTGCATGGCTTTTCTGGTCAGTTGTTCAGCCTGTGCCAGACAGCGAATTTCATATTCATTCTTGATTGCTCTTGCAGAGAAAAAAGCACCTTCTGCCGGTCTGACTTCAAAACCCCAGTTTCGCAGTTGTTCAGCAAAGCCGAGAGGGAAATGGGCAGGTACGAGAATTCGGTTAATTTTACGGGCCTCCAGAAATGCTGCAGCGACAGCAGCCAGTCCGGTTCTTGATTTATGTTCTGCCGCCTGTCGCCATGGGGAATCAAGATGCACGTCATCAAACCCGGAATGCTTGCGGGCGCGATCCACTTCGAGTGGCGATAATAACCCATGCCAGTTGTCGTTCAGTTGTATGGCGATGAATGCATCAGGTACAAACATCTTGCTGATATAAAGCATATCCGCATCATGTTCTGATGCGGCAATCATTAAACGAGCCTGTTTCACTTATCATAATCCTTTAATAATTCATTTCTTGCGCTTATCTCTTCATTCTCTTTCTCAAGCATTTCACGCACGCTGATAGTGGAGAGGATCTTGCCCTGTTCTCGTTCCATGCGGTAATACAGGCCAAGCAACTGACGCCCCAATGGTGTTTCCTGCCATTGATGCGGTACTTTCATCGGTTCGTTATTCAGACGATGGTGAATTTCGTTCAGTGTCATACTGTTGGCATCAAAAGCCGGCAGCCATGCAGCTTGTCCATCCTGATTCTGGGTCAGGCGCAGCAGTTCCAGCGTGCATAAGCGATCCAGCCACTCCTGCATGATATTATCGGGAATATCGGTTTCCT
>CAZWWF010000001.1:25556-30352 GCA_964636805.1 uncultured Zetaproteobacteria bacterium | reverse complement strand
GAGCATCGGCCTCCGAAGCCGAAGGCCAGTGGTTCGAATCCACTAGGGTGCACCATTTTTTGTAACTCCTGTAATATGCACGCAGATCAGATGCCACGATTGCATAGGGGAATGCTGATTAATTCAGTGTTGTCCTGTGGGCGGGCTTCCAAATCATCTTCTCCATAAGAATAACATCAGATTTTTCGAGTTGCTTTCGATAGAAGCAGGGCAAGTGGAATGCCGAGCAGGGCAACCCCGGCACACAAATAAAAAGCCATGCTGTAGCCAAAGGCATTGACAATCAGGCCGCAACCCATAATGCCGATTGTGCTGCCAAGTCCGAACCCGGCCGCGGAATATAACCCCTGTGCTGCTCCGTGACGTGTCTTCGGTCCAAGACGTTTAACCCAGGCAATGGCTGCTACATGAAAAGCAGCAAAACTGGCTGCGTGCAGAAGTTGCAGGCCTACCAGAAGCATAGCATCGGTGGTCAGTCCTATGCCGAACCAGCGCAGTGCTGTGAGTAACAGGCAAGTGCTGAAGACAACGTCAGGTGCAGCTTGTTGCAACGGACGTGACCACAGCCACATCAACACAATTTCTGCAATGACGCCTATCCCCCAGTATAATCCGATTTGCCAGCCGGAAAAACCTGCTTCAGCCAGATACAGACTGAAAAAACCATAATAGGCACCATGTGATACCTGCATGATCAGAGCAATGGCCAGCAACAGATAAAATGATTTTGAAAATTTCGACCTGCCTGAATTTCTATCGATCAGTGGCTTTAGTTTGGGAAAGCCCTGAGCGGCGAATGCCAGCACCAGCATAAGTATAGCCAGCACAATCGGGAATGCGCTCATGTTTGGCCCGACCAGCCAAATACCACCGGATAGGGATGTGACAACAAAACCGATCGAACCCCAGGCACGCAAGCGACCGTAATCGGCCATCTCGGATTCGGACACCGACACTGATAGTCCATCGGTCAATGGCAGGATTGCTGCCCAGAATACACCGAACAGCAAGACCGCCACAGCCATCAGATACAGGTTCAGCGCTAGACCAATCGCGAGAGCAGCCATTGCAGCGATACAGGACGCTATGATGATAAACCGGTGTACCCTGTTTTCCGGCTGGCTGTCCAGCATATGCCCTATCCATGGCGGTGCGATGACTTTGGCCAGTGCGAGTAGCCCGGTCATGAAACCGATCATGACGGTATTTATCCCCAACCCATCCAGATAAACAGGAAAAAACGGAAGAATTAAACCCATAGCGGCAAAATAGGCCGCATAAAACAAACGGATTCGATCCAGTGACTGGCGGGTTACCATGTCGGAGAGACTATCCGATGCGGGATGAAAATCATCGGACAAGCTTGTGCTTGCGGAGGCGTTCATGCTGGTTCACATTTATCCCATGTTGGAAGATGAAATATATCAATATATTGGCCGGGTTGTTTATGGATGAGTGGCTGAGCATAGTCATCCGGCAACTGATCTTGTACAGCTTGCCGGTGTTGATTTCCCTGACTGTCGTGGTGTTGTGCGAGTCTCGCCAGACAGGAATTGCCATCCCCCATCCATTTTTTGCAATTCTGTGGCGCGGCACATGGTTGCCATTACTGGCATCGATGGCGTTTCATCGCGGTGTTATTGTTGCGCTGCCCAATTCGCTGGTGTCGGGAATCAAGCCGGCTGCCGTTCGTTTTATCGCCCATTGCCTGCTGTGTCTGCTGGGTTTTGTATTATTCAGCTGGAGTCTGGCCCATCAGTTGCAGACTGGTTTACCGCCCTTGCATCACTGGTGGGCCAAAGTATTGATGTTTTTCAATTTATGCATGGCCTGTCTGCATCTTCTGCCTCTGCCCGGACTGCTGGTGGGTGAATGCCTTATCCATAGTGCTGCAGGAAAATTTATCAGACCTTATGTCCATAACAATTACATCTGGCTGGGAATCACTGTGCTGGCTGCATCCCCATTGCTGGATATTGTTCTTGGTACTATGGTTATTTTTCCGATTTATGAATTCCTGAGCCATCAGGCTGTGCATATATTCTGACAAATACTGCCGGTACTTTCGTGTTTTAATTGGCGTTGCTATTGGCAGATCATCATATCAGCATCGGCTAATTCGTATAAACAAGGGACAGGCTTGCAAGTATAATGATATTGAAGGAAAAACTGCTGGACGGCAAGGCGAAAGCACTGGCATGGACCCGCGATCAGGATACGCTCTATATGGTCGCACTGGCTGTGATTATCGGTGTGCTGGCCGGTTATACGGCGCTGCTCCTGCGTTACATGATTGAGTGGGTTAGTCTGTTCTGGACTGGTGCGCGCACCTGGGAAACCGTCATCGAAACCTTGCCGTGGTATACCTACCTGTTGGCACCTACTGTCACCGGGCTCATAGTTGGCTGGATTACGGTGCGTTTTTTGCCCGGTGGGGAATTGCGCGGCGTGGCCGGTGTATTGGCAGATATGGTCGAACGACGAGGGCGGGTGAATCCACGCCAATTGGTGACTGAAACGATCGGAGGTGCACTGGCTATCGGTGGTGGCGCCAGTCTGGGTCGTGAAGGTCCGACCGTGGCGCTCGGGGCATTGCTGGCCTCCGAAATCGGCCAGCGCCTGGGGGTGACTGAGCAACAACTGCGAACACTTATCGGTTGTGGTGTTGCTGCCGGTATTGCTGCGTCGTTTAATACGCCGATTGCCGGTGTGCTGTTTGCACTGGAGGTGATTCTGGCCGATTACGCCATTGCTACCTTCAGCCCGATTGTGATTGCCTCCGTGCTGGCTACGGTGATTGCGCGTTCTGAACTGGGGAATTATCCGGCCTTTACCGTGCCTGAATATCATCTGATCAGTGTCTGGGAAATCCCTTCTTATATTATCATTGGTGCCATTTGCGGCCTGGTAGCCACGGTATTTATCAAATCGATGATTCCGACACGAAACTGGCTGGAAAAAATAATCCCGAACCGCTATTTGCGACCGTCGCTCGTTGGTCTGGTTCTCGGTCTGGTGGGGCTGGCATTGCCACAGGTGATGTCCATTGGTTACGGCACCGTGGAAGATATGATGCTGGAACGGATCCAGCCTGAACTGCTCGGGGTATTGTTTCCGCTGGCAGGGTTTTTGGCCATTGTCCTGGTTGGAAAATTGGTGGCGACAGTACTATGTTCTGCCGGTGGTTTTCCGGGCGGGTTGTTTGGCCCGGCCCTGTTCATGGGGGCGACAGTGGGGGCGTTGTTCGGCGATATTGCACATGCAATTTCACCAGCTTATTCTGAAAGCTACGGTGCATATGCGCTCGTGGCCTGCGGTGCATTGACAGCGGCAGCCTTGCAGGCACCGCTGACGGTGATGCTGATTGTTTTTGAAATGACGGCGAATTATCAGATTATGCTGCCGCTGATGGCTGCATGCAGTGTGGCGACACTGGTGACACGTACTTTTGGACGCGCTTCGGTATTCACGGAAGCCCTGGAAGAGCGTGGTATCGAAACACACTGGGGGCTGGAGCAGTCATGGATGCGTTCAGTGCCGGTGAGTCGAATACCGTGGCGATCAGTTCCATCCGTATCTGAAAAGACCCGGTTGAAGGAATTGAAACAGGTGTATACGGAATCGGGCAAAGGCTGTGTGCAGGTTGTCGATGATGAAGGACTTATGGTCGGTATTGTGACCTTTTCTGATCTGCAGCGCTGGTTGATTGACCCGGCTCTGGATCAGGTGATTGTCGCCAGTGAAGTGGTAAATCGAAATGTGCTGGTGATTTCGGAATCAGATAGCCTGCTTGACGCAATACATATTCTGGATCGGGAGGAGTTTGAGCAGATGCCTGTGGTGGCTGCAAATAATCCCCGTAAAGTATTGGGGATTTTATCGCGTAACGCTATTTTTTCTACCTATCACAAATTGATTGTTAAGCATGGTGAAGGCGAACATGGTTGACGGAGATATGCACCGGTGAATGCATATGCATTGAATGCAGAACAACAACGGGCGACCCGTGCAGGGGATGGCCCGCAGCTGATTCTGGCCGGAGCAGGTTCGGGCAAAACACGAACAATTGTTCATCGTATCGGCCATCTGATTGCCGAATCCGGCATTGCACCACACCGGATTCTGGCTGTGACATTCACCAACAAGGCAGCGGCTGAACTGAAATCCAGATTAAGTGAGTTGATTGGAGATGACGGTGGCGGTGTGGTTTCCGGTACATTTCATGCTATTTCGTTGCGGTTTCTGCGCCGTTACGCCGATGCGCTGGGATTTCCTGCCTCCTTTCAGGTGATTGATGCGGATGATCAGAAGGCGCTGATCAAACGCATCCTGAAATCACGCAATATTGACACAGATCGACTTCATCCAGCCTATTTGCTGAACTGGATTGAGCATTGCAAGCATGCCGGACTCCGGCCTGAGCAGACGCAGGAATTTGACTGGAATGGCATCAATATGGTTGAGCTGTATGCCACCTATCAGCAACAGTTGAAACAGCATGAACGCATGGATTTTTCCGATTTGATTCTCAATGTGGTGGTGTTGCTGCGTGAGCATGCCGATATTGCGGTAGCGCTGAGAACCCGTTTTGATCATGTGTTGGTGGATGAATATCAGGATACCAACCCGGTTCAACATGAGTGGCTGTTACATTTGTGCAGTGAACACAGAAACCTGACGGTTGTCGGGGATGATGATCAGAGTATCTACGGATGGCGTGGTGCGGATGTATCGCATATTCTGGAATTTGAACGGATATGGAACGGTGCGACCCTGCACCGGCTACAGCAGAATTA
>CAZWWF010000001.1:0-25456 GCA_964636805.1 uncultured Zetaproteobacteria bacterium | reverse complement strand
TGGAATTTGAACGGATATGGAACGGTGCGACCCTGCACCGGCTACAGCAGAATTATCGCTCTACTGCAGCTATTCTGGAGCTGGCCAACGCGGTGATTCGTGAAAATACTGATCGTCATGAAAAAACACTTGAAGCGACTATCGATGGTGGTGAAACACCTTGCTGGAAAGTGTGCAATGATGAATATGATGAGGCCCGCCAGATCATGCGTTATATCGACCGCTGGCGTTTAAACGGGTATGCCAATGCGCAGATTGCCGTATTATATCGTTCCAACCGGCAGTCCTTGCCGCTGGAGCAGGTGTTCCGCGAATCGAATATTCCATATCGGATTATCGGCGGAATCGGGTTTTTCGAGCGCATGGAAATCAAGGATGCGCTGGCATACTGGGCATTGCTCAATCGATGTGGGGACAGTTTGCATCTGATGCGTATTTGCAATAAACCCAAACGTGGTCTGGGTGTGAAAGGGCAGGAACAGATGGCGGCGGCACTGCAGTCATCGGGCTTGCGTTCTTATGAGTGGCTGGATTTGCTGGTTTCGGATCAGGCTGAAGGTGCTGCCCGGAAATTGACAGGGCTGGCCACGATGATTGCTGAATTGCATGTCGCTGCTGCTGAAGATGAAGATTTGGGATTGATGCGGATATTGGAAATGAGCGGTTATTTGGACAGTCTCAAAGCCATGGGTGAAATCGAAGCAGCAGCCAGACTGGAGAATATTCGCATCCTGCAGGATTATATTGAAACATCGCTGGGTCAGGGGCTTACTCCGGTGGAGTTTATGGACCGGGCCGCATTGTTGCAAAGCAGCGATGAAATGAACGCAGAGCATGGAGATAGGCAGGATGATGCCATTTGTATGATGAGTCTGCATCGTGCAAAAGGGCTGGAATTTGACTGTGTGGTATTACCCGGTGTGGAAGAAGGCTTATTGCCGCATCAGCGTTCACTCGATGAAGGCGAAGCAGGTATTGCCGAGGAGCGGCGTTTGCTTTATGTCGGCATTACACGTGCCCGTGAGTATGTACTGATGACATCGGCACGGTTGCGCCGTTTTTATGGCGAGATGCATTATCCTCAGCCCAGTCGTTTTATCAAAAACCTGCCTGTGGAAATCCTGTATCAGGAGCATAAGCCGTCCATGCCGGCAGTTGTTGATATGCAGGCTGGTCCAGCCATTGGCGGCAATGTAAGGCATTCGAGTTTTGGTGAGGGTGTGGTGCTGGCGCTGGAGGGTTCCGGTGATGCCACACGTATCACCGTGCAGTTCAGGCAAGCCGGAATCAAACGCCTGATGTTGAAGTATGCCGCATTGCAATTAGATTGAATTCAAACAAGGAGAGACTATGCCAGTGACCATCTATCATAATCCGCGTTGCTCTAAATCCCGGGCAACACTGGCTCTGTTGCAGGAACATAATATAGAGCCTGAAGTAATCGAATACCTGAAAACCCCGCCGGTCGAGGCCGAGCTGGATCACATCCTGACCATGCTTGGAAAAGAACCCTCAGAACTGATGCGCAAAGGCGAAATGGCGTTTAAAGAGCACATTCAGGGTAAAACACTATCGCGATCCGAGGCCATTGCTCTGATGGTGGCTCACCCCATTGTGATCGAACGACCGATTGTGGTGAATGGAGACCGGGCCGTAGTTGGCCGTCCTCCGGAGAGCGTGCTGGAAATTATCTGAGGAATAGCCAATTGATACGCATGGGCACCCTGAATGTTCAGGGCACCCGTATCGCTATTGTGGTGTTGCATCGCAGAAACACAGAGGAAAATCTGTTTTTACACAATATTTCCGAGGTGTTCCGTTATGCAACACCGATAGCTTCGCGCCAGGCCAGGATCAACCGGAATTCATCATTGCTCAGATCAACCGACAGTTCCCGTTTGATTTCAGACAGTGATGCGTAGGGGTCTGCATCGTCCAGTTCAGCCATCAGGGTATCAAATTCATCACCGATAAAAGCTGGTACATCAATGAACTGACCGGCCCGGATAATGGCAACAAAATGTTTCAGCACGGTGTCCTCACTGACACCCTGCTGTGCTGCAATTTCCTGCAGGCTAAGCCCCTTGCGGTAGAGCGACAGAATATAGGTTTGCGTTTCATTCACCCCGGGTCCTTTGGCAATCAACATGGGGATATCTTTGCCGCCGCTCTTGGCGCTTTTCCCATCTTCGCTATCGACATGTTTCTGGATGAGCGCAATAAAAACCTTGCCATATTCTTCCAGTTTATGCACGCCGACACCGCTGATTCTGCGCATGGCATCTTCAGATACAGGTTTGTGCTGACTCATTTCAGTTAGCGTTACATCGCTGAATACCACATGTGGCGGTACATCTTCCTTGTCGGCAAGTTCCTCCCTTAATTTTACCAGTTTTTTGAACAGGGCTTCATCGCGTGGTGTACCCAGACGTTTGAAATGTCGTCGGATTCCAGGTTGGTACTTAGCCAGCATAATCGGTTCACCAAAGCCGATGAAATCAGCTTTTTTGGTTGCCAGCATGGCTGCGCGTTTGGAAACATCCTGAATAAAATAGCCGTGATGTACCAGCTGGCGCAGAATAGACGTCCACTCATCAGCATTGATATCGGCACCTGCGCCATGGGTTTTTAATTGATCATGTTTGTGTTCGAGGATACGCGCATTTTTAGAACCGCGCAGTACATCGACAATGTAACCCATGCCGAAATGACCATTGAGTTCGCGTACGCATTGCAATACTATCTTGGCAAGTTCAGTGGCATCGTATGTTTCAGGTGGATCAAGACAGATATCGCAGTTGCCACAGGGTTCATCCAGAGGTTCACCAAAATAACCGAGCAATACACGGCGTCGGCAAGTCAGCGCTTCGGAGAATGCAACCATGCTGTTGAGTTTATGGACTTCAACCCGGCGTTGATCAATATTTTCGACGTTTTCTATCAGGCGGCGTACCAGGTTTACATCGCCCGAGCCATAAAGCATTAGCGCCTCAGACTCCAGACCATCACGACCTGCTCGTCCGGTTTCCTGATAATAGGATTCGATGCTTTTGGGTAAGTCGTGGTGAATCACGAAGCGTACATTCGGCTTGTCTACGCCCATGCCGAAGGCGATGGTGGCGACAATCACTTTCACCCGATCCCGTAGAAAATCATCCTGCACTTTTTCACGTGATCGACCGGGAATACCGGCATGATAAGCTGCAGCCCGGATACCATGGCGTTGCAGGTTTACAGCCAGGTCTTCCACCCGCTTTCTTGACAGACAGTAAATGACTCCCGAGTTGTTCGGCCAGCCTTCCAGAAACTGCAAAATCTGGGTAAGCGGCTGACGTTTTTCGGCTACCAGATAACGGATGTTCGGGCGATCAAAACTGGCCACGAAACGTTTGGCCTTGGCCAGTTTCAGGCGGTCGGAGATATCTTCACGGGTGTGTTCGTCGGCAGTAGCAGTCAGTGCCAGCATAGGCACATTGGGGAATATCTCGCGCAACTCGCCCAAACGCACATATTCCGGCCGGAAATCATGACCCCATTGTGAAACGCAGTGAGCTTCGTCAATGGCGAACATGGCCAGTGGCACATGTTCCAGCTTGGCCAGGAAACCTTTTGAAAGAAGGCGCTCGGGTGCCACATAAAGCAGATCGAGGTTACCGGATTCAAACCTGTCCAGTACGTCTTTAGCCTCGGCTGCTTTCAGTGATGAGTTGTAGTATGCGGCTTTAACGCCGCATGCTGTCAAGGCATCAACCTGATCTTTCATCAGTGAAATCAGCGGTGATACGACAATGCCGGTTCCTTCTCGCATGATTGCCGGTATCTGGTAGCAGATTGATTTACCTCCACCGGTTGGCATCAATACAAAGGCATCCTTGCCGTCGAGCAGTGTACAGATAATTTCTTCCTGCATGGGCCGGAAGGAGTCATAACCAAAGACTTCTTTCAGTATGTTTCGTGTTTGTTCTTTTGTTTTTTTCGTCGCCATTCTTTTCCTCTCGCACGGGCTTATTCCCTGCGGTTTGTTGGCCGGGAACCCTGTGGTTGCCGGACCTTGCGCATTAGTATTTTGCATATTGGTTTGTGACTTCTACAAGGGTTTAGCGGTGACTTTTTGAGTCAGTATAGTTATTTCATCATAAGTGAATGGGATTTGCAAGCTTTTTCGTGATTTTAGCAGCTTATGGCATGAAGTATAAATACTGATGAATGGAACGACAACGCTGCCGACCTGAGAGCGGCATGATATAGCGAATCAAATCAGGCGCGTAAGTGCTTGATTTATAAGCGAAGGCAAAATGACATTTTTGTCCGAGCGGGTTGATTTATTGCCACCCTGGCAAAAATAAGTACCTCCACAGGTATCGGGCGTGTATCATATATTGCGATTCAGAGGCTTGACGGTATCTTTCCAATACTTTTTTCCTATGGAGATATACATGTCTGACGCTGCTCACCACCATTTGATCATTCTTGGTTCCGGTCCTGCCGGTTATACCGCTGCGATTTATGCAGCCCGAGCTAATCTGAACCCGGTGGTGATTCAGGGCCAGCAGGCCGGTGGTCAGCTGACCACGACGACTGATGTGGATAATTATCCCGGTTACAGGGACGGTGTTCAGGGTCCGGAAATGATGGAGGACTTCAAGGCACAGGCAGAGCGTTTCGGCACTAAAATGATATGGGACCATATCAACGAGGCCGATCTGTCCAAACGCCCGTTCAGGCTCAAGGGGGATGATGGCTCCTACACATGCGATGCACTGATTATTGCTACCGGTGCTTCAGCCAAATATCTTGGTCTGCCGAGCGAGGATGAATTCGCCGGCCGTGGCGTATCGGCCTGTGCAACTTGTGACGGATTTTTTTATCGCGGCAAGGATGTGGCTGTAGTAGGCGGTGGTGATACCGCTGTGGAGGAGGCGATTTATCTGTCCAATCTGTGTAACAAGGTAACACTGGTACATCGTCGAGATGCATTACGTGCAGAACCGATTATGCAGGATAAACTGCTTGCGACTGAGAATATCGAAGTGGCCTGGAACAGTACAACTGAAGAGATTCTCGGTGATGAAACAGGTGTGACCGGCATTCGTCTTAAATCGACACTGGATGGGTCGATCCGTGATGTGGATGTGCATGGCGTGTTTATTGCTATCGGACACAAACCAAACACCGATTTCCTCAAAGGTCAGCTGGATATGGATGGGACCGGTTATCTGATCACTAAAGGCAAGAGCACAGCGACTTCGGTAGAGGGCGTTTTTGCCGCCGGTGATGTAGCTGACCCGGTTTATCGTCAGGCCGTCACATCGGCCGGTGATGGCTGCAAGGCTGCACTCGATGCCGAGCGCTGGCTGACTGCACAGGCATAGAATATGAGTGTCCGTCGGCCATTGGCTGTTCTGCTGGATCGCGACGGAGTTATTAATTTCGATTCACCGGATTATATTCTCAATCCTGACCAGTGGCATCCCATTCCAGGTTCACTGGAAGCTATTGCCCGGCTGACCCGGGCGGGACTGACCATAGCCATTATCAGTAATCAATCGGCACTGGCACGTAAAATGATGAATCAGGATACATTCAACACCATACATGCCAAAATGATGCTGGCCATTGAGCAGGCTGGCGGCTTCATTTCTCATGTCGCTTATTGTCCGCATGGGCCGGATGATCATTGTTTATGTCGCAAGCCCAAACCGGGCATGGTGCTTGAAACATTACAGGCACTGGGCATCGAGAATCAGCCGGAAGCAGCGTTGTTTGTGGGGGATTCGATCCGTGATGTGCAGGCAGCGCATGGCGCTGGAGTGCCGGCCATGCTGGTGCAGAGCGGTTATGGTGATGCTGCCACTGTTCTGGAGGCATCACGCCGCTTGCAGCCGGACATTCGAGTATATGCAGATCTCGCTGAAGCCGTAGACATGATTCTCCAGGGAGAGGATTGATGCTGGTCATTCGTTCGGCGGTATTCAATTTTTGTTTTATGTTACTGACGCTGTTGTTTTCACTGTTGATCATTCTGTTTCGGCCATTCGGGTTTTCCGCTTCATGGGTATGGGCGAAGGTTTGGTCAAAGGCCACGTTTTTTCTTCTCAGGCTTTTGTGCGGTATCCGCATCGTTATTGAGGGCAGGGAGCATATGCCTGATCACGCCTGCGTGGTGGTCGCCAAACACCAGTCTGCAGCTGAAACGGTAGCCATGCCGATTCTTGTGCCGCCTTACACCTGGATACTCAAACGCGAATTGTTCTATATTCCCTTTTTCGGCTGGGCTCTGGCACTGATGGGCGCAATCGGTATTCGCCGTGGCTCTCCCCGTAAAGCTATCAAACAGGTTATCAAGCGTGGGTCGGACATGCTGGAAAAAAAGCGCTGGGTGGTGATTTTTCCGGAAGGAACACGCGCAGCAGTTGGCACAACCGGGAACTATCAGCCGGGCGGGGTGATTCTGGCCCAGAAAGCCAGGGCGGGCATTCTGCCAATGGCGCACAATGCAGGTGCTTTGTGGCCGAAGCGTGGTTTTATCAAAAAACCGGGCACGATCACTTTCCGTTTTTTACCCTATATTCCTGCTGAAGAAGTATCGTCGACCAGACGTGTTGAACTGATGACACGGCTGGAAAAAGATATTGAGGCGGCTACCCGCGAACTGGGCGGCTAAGGCTCATTCCGGGGAGCCGGTTTTTCATCTGCTTCAATACCTGATTCTGAAGCAGCATCGACACTGTCTTCAACATCCGCTTTTTTATTTTCATTCTTTTCGACTGTTGATGCCTTTACTGCAATTCCCTTTTCACCTGTGATCAATGCCGTATCACCCGGCCAGTCTGAGAAAGGGAATGGACGGTGTTCCGTATTGAAGGTCAAATAACGGTAAATCTGATATACAAAAGTGGAAAGCTGATGACCGAAACTGAGCAGAGGCCGGTTTTTATCGGCCGTAAACAGCACCCACATAAACTGCAATATCACGACGACGATAAGTACGAACCGTGTCACGGCATAAATCGCACCGAACAACAGCATGAACAATAACCGCATCCATACATTCATATCGGTTATATGTGCTTTCAAATCATTACTCATTTTATACTCCTCAGCTCAATAGCGGGGCGATCACCAGCGATACAATGGCCATCACATTGATCAGGATATTCATAGCAGGGCCGGACGTATCCTTGAATGGGTCGCCGACAGTATCACCGACGACAACGGCCTTATGTACATCCGAGCCCTTGCCGCCCAGATTGCCTTTTTCGACATGTTTTTTGGCATTGTCCCATGCACCACCTGCATTGGCCATCATCAGTGCCATCAGTACGCAGCATACCAAAGCACCGGCCAGCATGCCTCCGAGTGCCTGTGCACCAAGACCAAACCCGATGACAACCGGGGCAGAAACAGCCAGTACACCCGGTAGTACCATCTTTTTAAGCGCTGCTGTAGTTGCAATCTCGATGCATTTGGCATGATCCGGATCGGCCTTGCCTTCCATCAGACCCGGAATTTCACGGAACTGGCGGCGAATCTCCTTGATCATTTCAAAGGCTGCATCGCCTACGGCAGTCATGGTCAGCGCTGCAACCAGAAACGGAAAAATACCGCCGATAAACAGGCCGATCAGCACCAGCGGTTCATTCAGGCTCAACGCAAATCCGGCATGGTGCAGAGAGACCGTTTGCACAAATGCAGCAATGATTGCCAGGGCAGCCAGTGCGGCGGCGCCAATCGCAAAGCCCTTGCCGATAGCGGCGGTAGTATTACCCAGTTCATCCAGTGAATCAGTAATTTTACGTGTTTCTTCACCCATGCCGGACATCTCGGCAATACCGCCTGCATTGTCAGCAACCGGACCATAGGCATCAATGGCCATGGTAATGCCGACTGTGGCCAGCATACCGACTGCGGCAATGCCAACACCGTAGATACCGGCCATAGAGGTGGAGACATAAATGATGGCAGCAATGGTCAAAATAGGAACGACAACGGATTCCATGCCGATAGCAAGGCCTGCGATCATCACCGTTGCCGGGCCGGTTTCACCCGCATTAGCAATATCGCGTACCGGCTTTCCGCCCGTATAATATTCGGTCACAACACCGATAATAATGCCGCCGATCGCACCGGAGATAATGGCGCCCCATACAGATGAAGCGACGTCGAGCATGGTGACGACAAAGAATGCGGTGATAATAAACAGTACAGATGCACCGATGGTGCCGATGCGTAACGCCAGTGCAGGCTCTTTGTCGGCAAATATGTTGACCAGTGCAATGCCTGCGATTGAGCAGATCAGGCCAAGTGATGCCAGCGCCAGTGGCAGGAACATAAGCGATTGCTGCTGGCCAAGCGGAGCCAGTATATCGACAGCCAGGGTCGAGGCCATAGCAATGGTGGCAATGATGGCACCACAGTAGGATTCGAAAATATCGGAACCCATACCGGCCACATCACCGACATTATCACCGACATTATCGGCAATCACACCAGGGTTTCGTGGATCATCTTCCGGAATACCGGCTTCGACCTTGCCAACCAGATCAGCCCCGACATCTGCACTCTTGGTGAAAATACCGCCACCGACACGGGAGAACAGGGCCACCGATGATGCACCCATACCAAAGCCGTGGATAGCATGTGCCGTCTCCGGATCACCGCCGAAAAAGAGGTATAAGGTGCCAAGCCCCAGCAATCCCAGCGAGGCAACAGTAAGCCCCATGATTGAGCCGCCATAGAAAGAAATTCTCAGGGCAGTTGCAGCGCCTTCGTTCTGGGCTGCGGTGGCTGTGCGTACATTTGCCTTGGTGGCAGCAAACATACCGAAATAACCGGCCATGGCTGAACAGATCGCTCCAAGCAGAAAGGCAATGGTTGTATTTGTACCTAGCGTGAGGGCCAGGGCGACAGCGACGATGCCAACAAAGGCAGCCAGAATGGTATATTCACGTTTCATGAACACCATCGCACCAAGATGAATGGCTTCGCCAATCTCAAGCACTTTACCATGACCTGCCGGATATTTCTTCACGGACTGATACAAATAGAATGCGATGATCAGCCCTGCTCCGCCGAAAACAGCCGGAATCATTTGTTCATTCATGCCTTTACTCCCTGTTCTGCCATAAAAAAAAGCGGCTGGTTGCCCAACCGCCTTTATGAATTAAAGATATGTTGTGGTCAACACCCGTATTTACAATTCACCATTGAAGCGAGCGATAGAATCGGTGATTTCCCTGCGTGCTGCATCCGCTTTGCCCCACCCGGTTACCTTGACCCACTTGTTCTTTTCCAGATCCTTGTAGTGTTCAAAGAAGTGGGAAATCTGATCAAGCAGGAAGTTAGATACATCCTCCAGACATTTTACATCATCAAATGATGGTTTCAGTTTTGATACGGGGACTGCCAGCACTTTGGCATCCTGACCCGCCTCATCTTCCATATGCAGCACGGCAATCGGACGACAGCGTACCACGCAGCCGGTAATCAGCGAAAATTTGGAAATGACCATGACATCTACCGGATCGCCATCATCCGACAGCGTGTTGGGCATAAAGCCGTAATTGCATGGATAGTGCATAGCCGTATGCATGAAACGGTCGACAAAGAATGCCCCTGACTGCTTGTCCAGCTCATATTTCACAGGATCGGCATGCTGTGGCACTTCGATCACCACATTGATATCGTCAGGCGGATTCTCACCGGCAGGAATTTTTGTAATATCCATTCTTGATCTCCCCTATTTGTTTGTGTGCTGACTACACGTTGAATCTGAAGTGAAGCACATCCCCATCCTTGACGATGTACTCCTTCCCTTCAAGTCGCATTTTTCCAGCTTCTTTGGCTTTGGCTTCACCACCAAGGGACACGAAGTCTTCATAGGCAATGGTTTCGGCGCGAATAAACCCTTTTTCGAAATCGTTGTGAATCACTGCTGCCGCTTTCGGTGCTGTGTCACCACGATGAATGGTCCAGGCGCGCACCTCTTTGACACCGGCTGTGAAATAGGAAATCAGATCCAGCAGGGTATAAGCTTCCCGGATGACAGTATTCAGGCCCGGCTCGGTCAAGCCCAGATCGGCCAGAAATTCAGTTTGTGATTCCTTGTCCATTTCCGCCAGTTCCGATTCAATCTGGGCAGAAACCACAGCTACGCGGGCTCCTTCTTCAGCAGCAAAACTGCGAACCTGATCAACATAGGCATTGCCATCAGGCAGAGAGCCGTCATCCACATTGGTGACATACAGTACCGGCTTGATGGTCAGCAGGCATAACTCCCTGATTGCATCCTGTTCATCTTCGGAAAGATGTTGCCGTCGTACGGTGATGCCATCTTCCAGGCCGGACAATACTTTCTGCTGAATCTCCAGCAGGGCTTTGGCATCCTTGTTGCCGGTTTTGCACTGTTTTTCAGTGCGAACGACCGATTTCTGGAGCGTTTCCATATCCTTGAGCATGAGTTCGGTATCTATGACCTCAATATCAGACAGCGGATCAATCTTGCCGGAAACATGGGTGACATTTTCGTCTTCAAAGCAGCGCACCACATGTGCGATGGCTGAGCATTCACGAATATTGGCCAGGAATTTATTGCCGAGACCTTCACCGCTTGCAGCACCTGCAACCAGACCGGCAATGTCGACAAACTCGACAATAGCATGCTGCATGGCCTGTGGTTTGACGATTTCCGCCAAGGCATCCATGCGTGCATCCGGTACCTGCACAATACCGACATTCGGGTCAATCGTGCAGAACGGATAATTGGCCGCTTCCGCGCCACCACCATTAAGGGCGTTAAACAGCGTTGATTTACCCACATTGGGCAAGCCTACAATACCGATACTCAGTGCCATGTGTTACCTCTGTTTTACATTGCCGGAACATGAAAGGTCGAAATTCAGCTTCATATCCCGGTGATAAAAATTTATGAATTTAATGCCAAATGAATGCGATTGGCGGCTGTGTCGGTGTGGCCGGACAGCAGCGTGTTTATTTCTCCGATCAGTGCGGTGAAGATGCGGGCTTCATCAGCCCGGTCTCCTTCATCGGCACGACCCAGTACCCAGGCCGTAATATCACCATGCGGTGGTCGGCCAATACCGATTTTTACGCGGATATAATCGGTTGTGGGCAGATGTGCATGGATAGAACGCAGGCCATTGTGACCCCCATGCCCACCACCTGTTTTGATACGCAATTTCCCCGAAGGAAGGTCAAGATCGTCATAAACCACGATGATATCCTGCTCGACCACCTGATAATATCGTGCCAGCGCACCGACAGCCTCACCGCTGTGGTTCATGAATGTCTGCGGCTTGACCAACAGAATACGGCCGTTGGCTGATTCCCAGCTTGCTGTTTCAGCATGAAACCGAGGGGTTGCGGCAAAGCGCAGCCCCTCAGATTCTGCCAGCAGATCGAGAAAACGGAAACCAATGTTATGGCGCGTTTCCTTATACTTGTTGCCGGGGTTGCCCAGACCGACAAGCAGTTTCATGATTACTTACAGGCTTGGCCGGGTTTACTCGGCTGCGTCAGCTGCATCAGCATTTTCCGCTGCACTTTCATCAGTATCTTCATCAGTATCTTCATCAGCACCGGTTTTCGGTGCCGACAGGTTCAGTACAGTAAAGTTGACATCGTGCTGCACTTCAGAGCCTTCAGGCAGGGGAATATCATCAATATGAACGGTATCACCCATTTCCATGTCAGCACAATCTACTTCGATTTGATCAGGAATAGAGTCGGCGCGGCAGGTGATTTCCAGAGAGTGACGGATGAGATCGATCTGACCACCCTTCACAACGCCTGGTGCTTTCTCATAGTTAATGGCAATAACGGGAACGTCCATGGTGATGGTGTCCTTGCCGGCTACACGGAAAAAATCCAAATGGGTGGCGGTATCCATAACCGGATCCCACTGAGTGTCTTTTAGCAGCACATTGTTTTTGCCACGGGAACCTTTAACCTTTACTTCCAGCATGGATGTGTGGAATTGTTCTTCATTGAGCAGCTTGGAAACAGTGTTGTAATCCATGGTGATAGCCAGATCCGGCTTACCGGCACCATAGATAATACCCGGTATTTTACCAGTACGGCGCAAGCGGCGGGTAGCGCTGCGTCCTGTTTCTTCACGAAGTTCTGCTTCGATAATGTAATCAGTCATCTGTATTCTCCTTAAGAAATGCACCGTCGGGTTGTCCCGTCACGGCGTGCGCCTCGTTTATAGACTTCTGACGCGGGCGCGCACTCTAGGCAGACCATGAAAAAAGTCCAACACAGGCTAGACTCCGCCATATGATCAAGACATTTGCATTATTCACTGCCACGGCTGTTGCAGAAATCGTGGGCTGCTATCTCCCTTATCTGTGGTTGAAAAAAGACGGCTCGATCTGGCTGCTGGTACCGGCGGCGATCAGCCTGGCGCTTTTTGCCTGGCTGTTAACCCTGCACCCCACAGCGGCAGGTCGCGTTTATGCTGCATATGGCGGTGTTTACGTCTTCGTTGCTATTCTGTGGCTATGGGTCGTCGATGCCATTCGCCCGACCATGTGGGACATGGTTGGCTCGGCCGTCGCCTTGCTCGGCATGGCTATTATTATGTTCGGTGCCCGTCAAACATAGGTAAATCAATCGCTGATTTTACTTTCACATGTATACCGGGAATTGTTTGTGCCTGCTTACCCACAAATGCCCTGATACATATAGCTGTTTTGATCAGGCTTCCATTCAGCCAGGCTTTGATTTACTCCGTTTAAATCGAAGTCTTCAGCATCCCAGTAATATCCGATCCATGTTGCAAGAGCTTCTTCATCTTCATTGCGCTCATCTTTTGCCATGGCCAGTACATTCAGCAAATTTTGATACCCCCATGGGCCACCGCAATCCTCCGGTGGACAGGCACGCTTTCCTTTCAGACATTCCGCCTTACGAGCGGAAATGTCATCGGTTTTGATGGTTTTCTCAATCAGGATGGTATGTTCCCAGCCATCGCCGAAATCATATTCATAGATAAATTGATCACCGGTCTCGGCGACCTTGCTTAAAAGAACATCTGCGGAATCCTCAGGTTCCGGACTGTTTGACCACGATGAATCCCACATGCCATCAGGGTCGGGTATTTCAATACGTCTGTTTTTGGTTCGAAATGCATACAAATGCGCATCACTCCAGCCCATTGCAGTCTGAATGGCACAATGTAATGCGTCCATGCTGCAATCAGCCGGGATCAGCAGTCGCCGCCAGATCGGCGGACGAATGCCCTTCAATGTGACCTTGATTTGATAGCGAGTGTTTTTCATGCAATTTCTCCTTTCTCAGTGTTCAGAAGATGCAATCTATCCAGACCATGTTTTTCTAACTCGTCCTCATAACTGAATGTCAGCTTCGACAGCTTGCCACCTGGTTCTACCCAGTCCATTTCTTCAAATGCATTTTCACCAACCTGCTCCACCAGATCGTGCACGGCCAGCCGGTCTGCCAGTGTAGAGGTTGGCAGATACTGAGATGTCTTTTGTCCTCGGTCAAAGACAGAGTCCATACCATCACCAAAGATCATGGGTTGGAATTCTGCGATCATGCCAGAGTAGAAAAAGAGGCTGAGGCGGATACCTTCTTTGCCATCCATATGCATCATGAAAGAGGTTTGAATGAGAACACCAACGGGCTGGTGCGGCAATACATCCCAAAGAGCCGACGTGTCGATACCGTCACCAACGACGAGATTGACTTCATCATGCACCGACTCAATCATAGGCCAAGAAAATCACTGGGCTACTGAACACCCCATGAAGTGTTTTTCAACACCAAAACTCAACTCACTGGGGTTGCACTTGGTAGTTGAATCCGCATATCTCTTAAATAACTGCAAGCAAGGGTATGAAATACGATTGGTTTAGTCCGGTGATGAAGTTACTCGTACAAACTGGAGATGGAGCGGGCACCGTATATGCGTGTAATCGCTTCGCCCATCAGCGGGGCGATCGAAATGATGCGTAATTTACCGGATTTCGTCACCTTTCCCGGTTGTGAAATGCTGTCCGTGATGACCAGTTCATTCAGGCAGGATTGTTTCAGGCGTTTTGCTGCCGGACCGGACAATACGCCATGTGAGGCATAGGCGCTGACTTTGGTAGCACCCTGCTCCAGCAAGGCTTCAGCAGCACCGCACAGGGTTCCGGCAGTATCGACCATGTCATCAATCAGAATACAGTGTTTGCCACTGACATCACCAATGATATTCATGACCTTGGCGACATTCGGGGCGGGTCGGCGTTTATCAACGATAGCCATATCCACATGCAGACGATTGGCCAGTGCACGTGCACGCACAACACCGCCGACATCCGGGGAGACAATCATGATGTCATCCATGTCGTTGCGTTCCTCGACATCCTTGGCAAACAGGGGGATGGCGAAAATATTGTCAACGGGGATATCAAAGAAGCCCTGAATCTGGGTGGCATGTAAATCGAGTGTGAGAACGCGGGTTGCACCGGCACGGGTGATCAGGTCGGCAACCAGCTTGGCTGAAATTGGCGTGCGACCGGCACTTTTACGATCCTGTCGGGCATAGCCGAAGTAGGGGATGACAGCGCAGATATTGCGTGTGGAGGCACGCTTGGCAGCATCGATAAAAATCAGTAACTCCATCAGATTGGCATTGGCTGGTTTGCTGGTGCTCTGAATAAAAAATGCATCCTGTCCGCGAATGGTTTCCCTGATCTGGAGGAAGATTTCTCCATCGGAAAAACGTTGGAAATACAGGTCGCCCATGGGGTGTCCGATGTTATCGCAGATCGACTGTGCGAGTGAGGGGTTGGATGTGCCTGCAAACAGCCGCATTTTTTGATGGAACATGCTCAGTTCCCTCCTGTGGATGTTGCACACATCCGGTTCACTCAATATAGCGTTTACCATAATGACTCAGGTAAACGTAACTGGCTGGGACGGCAGGATTCGAACCTGCGCATGACGAGATCAAAACCCGTTGCCTTACCGCTTGGCCACGTCCCATTTTTTTTTAAGAAACTCTGAATGCTCAAAGCTTCCCTTGTATTGGATGCACGCTTTTTATGCATCCAGTATACGTCCAATTCGCTGTATGCTGCTGTTTCAGCAGTTTTGCTACTTCTCTGGCTTTATCATGTTGCTCAAACAGAGCAATGCATGCCGAACCACTGCCACTCATCCATGCCGTATCCGTATGTTGATGCAAGCATTGAAGCAACTTGGCAACATCAAGATTGAGACTACAGGCACTCGCTTCCAAATCATTTTCAGCCATTTGCGGCGAATCGCGGCGGATAGTATCCAGCACCTCCAGACCGGTCAATGAACGATCAGGGCGAAGTGAGTTATCAAAATGCCGGAAGACTTCACCTGTGGAAAGCCCCGTGGCAGGGCGAGCCAGCAGGAGAGTCCCGATTGGTAATGGTAACGGATAATCCTGCATTTTTTCACCAATACCCTGCGCTAGGCTGGCTCGGCCATAGAGAAAACAGGGGATATCTGCTCCGAAGGGGGTGGCAAAATTGATCAATTCGTTTGTATCAGCCTGAATATTCCACAGTTGGTTTGCTACCATCAGAGCCGTGGCGGCATCGGATGAGCCACCACCCAGGCCTGCCTGCTCCGGAATATGTTTTTCAATATAAATGCTCAACCCCTGCTTGATGCCGTGGCTGGCTTTGAAAGAGGATAGGATTTTATGTACCAGATTATTTTCACCGGCCAGATGCTTCTCCGAACAGTCAACGACGATATCCTTCGACAGGGATATTTTCAGTTGGTCACATAGATCGGTATAGACGAAAGCAGTATCCAGTTCGTGCATACCATCGGGGCGGATGCCGTTGACGCGAAGATACAGGTTGATTTTCGCAGGTGCAGGGAAGCAGTGATCCATGTTGGTTATGGTTGAATGATCAGGACAGCTTTACGTCCGTGCTTCATGTCGGTGATTGTCAGTTTATGCAGCTCTTTTTGCCAGTAAAGGCGGATCAGGTAACCCGATTGCCGGCTTTCCCATACCTGTCTGCCTTTTTGCCTGAAATGAGCCGGTATTCGGCCAAGCAGGATTGCAGCCAGCTCATGCGGAGGAATGATAATGCCATGCTCCGATAGTTCCTCCAATTCGATATGTCGCCATACTGGCCGCTGATTATCACGAATTTGCATGGCATTGCCATGCCAGCGAAGTTCTACAACGGTACCGGTTGCGGCATGCGAGATGCGCAGCCACCCTTGCTCGGGTTTGGGGGCCTGCCACTGTAGGGATACTTGCCATCGCTTTGTCGGTTCAATAACAATGAGACGCCCCGAAAAAGAGGGATACGGGCCGATAGATGCCGGTGTAACTGACACAGCCGGTTTGTGTAATGATGTGCTTGTACAACCTGATAGCGCCAGTATGGCAGCCATGCACAGGATGCTGAAATACATTGGCAACAAACCGGGAACTATGCGGGAAGTGGCCGCCATAAAGTCTATTTAAGACCTTCTTTGATTTTCTGCTTTAATTGATCCGGGTGCCCGGATTTCAGTTCGATTGCTTTTTGCCATGCCTGACGTGCGGCTTCGGGCTTGCCGTTTTTCCACATGATATCACCGTAGTGATCGTGCATCACAGCATCATCAGGAACCTTTTTTAGTGCTTTGGCTTGTGTGGTCGCAGCTTTGGAGTACTCACCTTTTTGGTAATATGCCCAGGCCAGTGAGTCGAGATAATAGCCGTCATCCGGTTTCTGAATCAGGGCGAGTTTAATCAATGCGATTGCCTTGTTCAGGTTTACGCCCTGAACCGCATAGGTGTAACCGAGAAAATTCAGCGCTTCGGCATTATTCGGCTGGCGGTTGATAATACGATTGAGCATGGCTTCGACCTGTTCATACTGTTTAAAATGATCGAAAGCTACCGCGCGGTTGAACAACAATCGGGCCGGAAGATTGCTTTTTCCCATCAGCTCGTCAGTTTCATCGAGTAATTGCCGATATTGTTTCTGACTCAATCGAATGGCAGACAGCATGAGCTGTGCATCCAGATGTGCCGGTTTTGATTTCAGAACGTTCTGTAACCGTTTGCTGGCCTTGTCCAGTTTGTTCTGATTGATGTCAATGGCAGCCAACCGGATCTGTGAATCAATTGCCATTGGCGAATTGTCATCAATCTGTTCATAGATATCCCTGGCTTCTGAATTCCTGTCCAATGCCTCCAGACTTGCCGCCAGATAAAAACGGTTTACATCATCAGGGTGGATATTAATCAGTTTGCGGAAAGTTTCTTCCGCTTCAGCATAGTCCTGGTGCTGGAAATAAAGCATGCCCAACTGTCGCAGTACCTCGGGGTTGTTTCCGGATCGGCTGGCAATATCCCTGTATACAAGAATTGCTTCGACCAAGCGTTTTTCCTGCACCATGAGTTTGCCCAGGGCCAGTTTGACGCTCAGCGCTTCAGGGTGGTTTGCAATAAAAGCACGGAGTACATTCTCTGCTTCAGTGTTGTTATTTTCTTTCAATGCAAGTGTACTGAGCATTAAAACCGGCGTGTCATCATCAGGTGCCAATTCCTGCATTCGGATCAGGGAAGCTTTGGCCGAAGTAATATTACCTTTTTTAACCAGCAGTTGGGCCTGTAGTTGACGAAATTCCGGCAAGTCTTTTTTACGTATAGCTGTATTAATGGCCGCAAGTGCTTCATCGAAACGTTTCTGGCTGGAAAGAATTCTGGCCTGAAGATCACGCGCCTGTATGTGACTCGGGTGGGTTTTCAGAAAACCGGTGATAGCATCCAGTGCTTTTTCAGAACGGGATTCCGCCAGATAGAGACGGATGCGGGTAAGCTGGAGCTGTTCGAGCTGGTTCGGCTGCAGGTTTTTTTCTGCAAGCAGCGTATCCAGATGTGCTTTGGCTTTGCCAATCTGGCCGTTTGTAAGCAGCAAAGTGGTGAGCTGAATATGCGGATCAACTGCTTTGGGGTCTTTTTTGACCAGTGTTTCCAGCAGTTCGATAGCAAGTGTACGGTTCCCATCTTTCAGAGCGCTCTGGGCAGCCAGATACAGGAACCGGGCATCCATGTTTTTTATTGCCACATGCTGATTTTGCACCTGTTTCGAGACAGGTTGTTGTACATTTGTTTGATGCGACTGTGTTTTCTGTATCGCGCATGCAGAGGCGGATATGATGACAAATGAGAGTAAAAAGAAGCGGAAGTTTATCATGCGGTTTTCACTATCTGGATATTCTGGAAACGGTTATTTCCTGGATTTACAGACCAGCAGAGAATTTCGGTGGCTTTGCCTTCACATACGCTGATAATAGGATAGGCAAAACCTTCCCAGGCACTGTCCAGATCAGTAGGTGAGGGTTTGGCCGGGCAATCCGGATGTGAATGATATACGCCGATGATTTCATTCTCTGTAGCACGCAGCTCGCGGTCAATGGCTTGATAACCGGCCGGGTCAAGTTGGAAACGGTCGGCAGCACGATCAGTATTCAGGTTGACCACAGGGCGAATATCATTCACCCACCAGTCCCCATTGTTGATGCAGCCAATTAACAGGCCGCATATTTCCAGTGGATACCCTGTTTCAGCCTCTTGAAAGAGCGAAGTCATGGACGATTCTGAAATGTGTATCTGTCCTGGTGCAGCAGCGCCATCAATGGTCGCCAAGTATGCCGAACTGCGGAATCGTTCGGGTTCGAACTTTGATGTTGTCAAATGTGTTCTCCATTGTGTTATGCAGGAAAAGTCGAACCCCAAACCTATCGCTTACCGGAGACTTGCCAAGTGCGATCATTTGAACATAATAAGGTGTATAATAAATGGGGGTTTCCAGCATGAATTTAAAACTATTAACGCGTTGCCTGGCAATTGCAATACTTGGTTTTGGTTTGATATCCTGTTCAGAGCCAAAGCCGGAGCCACATGTATCTTTTGTGCAGCCGACTGACGGGGCGACTGTCGGTACGACGTTCAAGGTCGTGATGGCAGTTGAGGGTATGAAAGTGCGCAAGGCTGGCGATATTGTTCCCGGCACAGGGCATTTTCATTTGATTATAGATCAGGGGGAAGATTCCTATATCCCGTTGCAGGCCGTGATTGTCAAAGATCGCAAGCACTTGCATTTCGGCAAAGGACAGACGGAAACCACATTACATTTGTTTCCTGGCAAACATACGCTGACATTGCAATTTGGTAATGGCCATCATAAATCCTACGGGCGCGCACTCAGCCAAACGATCAATATCACAGTGAAATAACTGTATTTCAAACACAAAAAAGGGAAGGCCGAGGCCTTCCCTTTTTTGTACGGTATCGAAACCTTAACGTTTCGAGAACTGTGGAGCGCGACGGGCTTTCTTGAGGCCTGCCTTTTTGCGTTCAACCTTACGGGCATCGCGGGTCAGGAATCCTGCTGCTTTCAGAGCCGGGCGCAAACCGGAATCATAGGCCAGTAATGCGCGAGCCAGACCATGGCGAAGGGCACCGGCCTGACCGGAAATGCCACCGCCGAACACATTGACGCGAACATCAATGCGACCAGCAAGCTGGGTTTCCTTCAGGGGCAACAGCGCCTGCTGACGAATAATTTCAACCGGAAAATAATTTTCCACTTCGCGGCCATTGACCATAACACGGCCCTGACCGGACTGGATCATAACGCGGGCTACGCTGCGTTTGCGGCGGCCTGTGCCGCGATAAACTGTTTCTGCCATTGTAGTATCCTTAATTGAGTTTCATTGCTTCAGGCTGTTGTGCCGTATGCGGGTGATCACCGCCAGCATATACCTTCAGCTTTTTCAGCATGGAGCGACCCAGCGGGCCTTTTGGCATCATGCCTTTGACGGCTGCTTCAATGATGCGCTCCGGATGTTTTTCACGCTGCTTTTCCAGCGTAATACTTTTCAGGCCACCGGCAAAACGGGTGTGGTGATAGTATACTTTTGCACTTTCTTTATTGCCGGTCACACGAATCTTTTCTGCATTGATCACGATAACATGATCGCCGCAATCGGCATGCGGTGTGTACTCAGGGCGGTGTTTGCCGCGCAATACTGTTGCCACCCGCGTAGCCAGACGGCCAAGCACGAGATCATTGGCATCGACAACAAACCATTTACGTTCAATATCGCCGGGGCGAGCAGTCCAGGTAGACATATAATTCTCCGTATTTGCAGTGGTTCTGGCATCACTCCCGAATATGCGAATACAGGGGGGGTTTGCCTTGCAAGGGCGGCGCATTATAAGAGTGGTCTGATTGATGTCAATTGCTCTTGCCGGCAAAGTTTAAAAAGTCCAGGAATATGCAATGCCCGGTGATAATACGTCAGCCAAGGAGATGTTGATTTATTGTCATCCTGACAAAAATCAATCCACTCAGGCAAAAATGTAGTTTTGCCTGAGCTTATGCAACATTGCAGGAGAGCAATGTTGCATGTGGCACGCCCGAAGGGGGCCATACATGGATGTATGGCATGAAATCAGCACCTACGTGCCTGATTTGGCAGGTCATTCGTGGCCCGTACGGAAGCACTGAGTTAATCAGCTCTTCCCAATAAATGGCAATGCTTCTTTATAGGATCAGATTGTTCCGCTATCATGCCGGACTTTCCTGACACAGGAACCCGGAGGTAAAAGCTGCATGGAAAATCAAATGCCGGAAATAGGTCTGACTTTTGATGATGTATTGCTGGTGCCGCAGGCCAGTAGTGTTATGCCCAGATCAGCGGATATCTCCGCTCAGCTGACACGAAACATCCGCCTCAATATACCTGTTATTTCTGCGGCTATGGATACCGTCACCGAATCCGGCACGGCGATTGCTTTGGCGCAGGAAGGTGGAATTGGCGTCATTCATAAAAACCTGACACCTGAAGTTCAGGCTGCTGAAGTCAGAAGGGTCAAACGGTATGAGGCAGGGGTGGTGCAGGAACCTTTGACTGTTTCACCTGAAACAACCCTGGATGAAGTACACCGATTGGCAGCCGAGCATGGCTTTTCCGGTTTTCCGGTGCTTGATAATGATGGCAAGGTTTGTGGTATTGTCACCAATCGTGATATTCGTTTTGAACGTGACCCGGGCAAAAAGGTTGTCGATATGATGACGCCGAAAGACCGGCTGGTATCGGTTCAGCACGGTGTGGAGCTGGATGTCTGCAAGGTTTTGTTCCGTGAACATCGCATTGAGAAGTTACCTGTCGTTGATGCAGATGGTCGTTTGCAGGGCATGATCACTGTCCGTGATATTGAAAAATCCAAAGCCTTCCCGAATGCTGTACGTGATGATCTGGGTCGATTGCTGGCCGCCGCTGCTATTGGTGTAGGCGATAAGGAAATGTCCCGTTTTGAAGTCTTGTTCGAGGCAGGCGTGGATGCCATTATCGTTGATACAGCACACGGCCATTCCAAAGGTGTTATCGAACAGGTGCGTGAAATTAAACGCCATCATGGCGACAATATTCAGATCATTGGCGGTAATGTAGCGACAGCAGCAGCGGTGCGCGATCTGGCCGATGCCGGAGCGGATGCGGTTAAAGTAGGAATCGGGCCGGGGTCGATTTGTACCACGCGCATTGTGGCCGGTGTGGGTGTACCGCAACTTACTGCTGTGATGCAATGTGCGGCTGCCGGGCGCGATGCCGGTATTCCCATTATCGCCGATGGAGGCATCAAATTCTCAGGCGATTTTGCCAAGGCGATGGCAGCTGGAGCATCCACCAGTATGTTCGGTTCGATGTTTGCCGGCACTGAAGAAGCACCGGGGGAGAAGATTCTGTACAAAGGCCGTACCTACAAGGCCTATCGAGGCATGGGTTCAATCGGGGCGATGAAGCAGGGTAGTAAAGACCGTTATTTTCAAGGTGATGTCGATGAGGCAATGAAGCTGGTGCCGGAAGGTATCGAGGGCCGCGTATCCTATAAGGGACCCCTGGGTGATATATTGCATCAGCTGATTGGGGGCTTGCGTGCGGCTATGGGTTACAGCGGAGCGGCCAGTATTGCTGAACTACATGAACGTGCCCGGTTTATCCGCATTACCGGTGCCGGATTGCGTGAATCGCATGTGCATGATGTAACGATTACTGAAGAGGCTCCGAATTATCGTTTCGAGTCCTGATTGTTGTACATGAAACAAACGACACAACTGCATGTTTTTTTACGCCCGTGATAGTGCTTCATTCCACGTGGTGGAAAAATGCCATGCGCATTAAGCCGGCATCGGGCTCCCGCCCTTTGCTCTGATAAACATAGACATGAAAAGGTATCGCAGTGGATGAGGGACGCATGGAAAAGATATTAATTCTGGATTTTGGCTCGCAATACACACAGTTGATTGCACGTCGTGTGCGCGAGGCCGAGGTGTATTCCGAGTTGCATCCCTGGGATATGGCGGAAGATGCGATCCGGGTTTTTGAGCCTTCCGGTATTATTCTATCTGGAGGCCCCAGCTCTGTTTATGACGAGGAAACGCCCAAAGCACCCGGCATTGTATTTGAGCTGGGTGTGCCGGTCCTGGGGATCTGTTATGGGATGCAGACCATGGCGGCACAGCTGGGTGGTGCGGTAGAAACAGGTCAGGCACGAGAGTTTGGCTATGCCGAAATTTTGACTTCCGGCAATTCAGCCTTGCTGCGCGGTATAGAAGACAAGGAAAACGGCGTACTCGATGTCTGGATGAGTCATGGTGACAAAGTGACAGGGTTGCCGGACGGGTTCCATGTGATTTGCAGCAATGATTCGACGCCGATTGCCGGTATGGCCGATGAGTCACGTCATTATTATGCCTTGCAATTTCACCCCGAAGTGACCCATACCCGGCAGGGAACGGTGATTCTTTCCCGTTTTGTGCATGAAATCTGCGGCTGTGGCCGACAATGGACGATGCCGCACTATATTGATGAAGCGGTAGCCTCTATCCGTCAGCAGGTGGGTAATGAAGAGGTCATTCTGGGTCTGTCCGGCGGAGTCGATTCTTCGGTGGCAGCAGCGCTGTTGCAGCGGGCTATCGGCGAACAATTGACCTGTATTTTTGTTGATAACGGTTTGTTACGCCTGAATGAAGCAGAACAGGTGATGCAAACCTTTGCCGAAAATCTCGGTGTGAAAGTCGATCATATTGATGCTGCCGAGGTGTTTTTAAATGAGCTTGCCGGTGTTTCAGATCCGGAAGCCAAGCGCAAAATTATCGGTCGTGAATTTGTGCATGTATTCCAGCGTGAAGCGGAAAGAATGCCCAATGCCAAATGGCTGGCTCAGGGCACAATTTATCCGGATGTGATCGAATCTGCCGGTTCCAAAACCGGCAAGGCCCATACTATCAAGAGTCACCATAATGTCGGCGGCTTGCCGGATACCCTGCATCTGAAATTGCTGGAGCCATTACGTGATTTATTCAAGGATGAAGTGCGCGAACTCGGTGTGGCACTCGGTTTGCCTCGGGAGATGGTTTATCGGCATCCTTTCCCAGGCCCAGGGCTGGGGGTTCGAATTCTTGGCGAAGTGAAAAAAGAATATGCTGATTTGCTACGGTTGGCGGATGCTATTTTTATTGAGGAACTCGTCGCATCCGGGTGGTATGATAAAACATCGCAGGCTTTTGTCGTATTTCTGCCGGTGAAGTCAGTCGGGGTGATGGGTGACGGGCGTACCTATGAATGGGTGGTGGCTTTGCGTGCAGTGCAGACACAGGACTTTATGACAGCACACTGGGCCGAATTACCTCATGCATTGCTGGCCAAAGTATCCAATCGTATTATCAATGAGGTTCGTGGCATTAACCGGGTTGTGTACGATGTATCAGGCAAGCCGCCGGCAACGATTGAATGGGAATAAATCGCATCTGAAAAAAACTTCTGCTATAATTGCAGAAATCCATAATAATAAGGGGAAGAATATGTACAAGAAGACAATGATTGCAGCCGTGTGTCTGGCCATACTGGCCGCCTGTTCGCAGCAAGCGGAAGTTAAGAAAGCCAAGCCTGCCGGTTTGAATCTGGACAACGACAAAGCCAAGCTCAGTTATGCTATCGGTATGGACATTGGCACGTCGCTGAAATCACTCAATGCAGATATGGATCGTGCAGCATTGACTGCGGCGATCAATGATCGCCTTGATGGGAAGCCTTTGAAATTGAATGACGAAGATGCGGCCAAGGTAAAACAGGCATTTTTCAAGAAACGTGCAGAGGAACAGGCTGCGAAACAGAAAGCTGTAGCTGAAAAGAACAAAGTCGATGGCGCAGCATTTCTTGCCGAGAATGGTAAGAAGGAAGGCGTGACCACAACCGAGAGTGGTTTGCAGTATGAAGTGATTACACAGGGTGATGGTGCCAAACCCAAGGCAACGGACAAGGTAACGGTTAATTATCGTGGAACACTGATTGATGGTACCGAGTTTGATTCATCCTATAAACGCGGCAAACCGGTTACATTCCCGCTTAATGGCGTGATCAAGGGTTGGACTGAAGGTGTGCAGCTGATGAATGTAGGCTCCAAATACAGATTCGTATTGCCTGCTGAGCTGGCTTATGGCGAGCGCGGCGCTGGTGGAAAAATCGGCCCAAACAGTACGCTGGTGTTTGAAGTGGAACTCCTGGGAATTGGCGAACCTAAGCCAGTTGCAACAGACAAAACGGCCGATGCAGCCAAGGCCGCAACCTCAAAATAGTACATCTCTAATAATCAAGGATGTGGATACAACATGAGCCCCTTCTCCCGGCTGTCCGGGAGGAGGGGTTTTTCATGACGGATTCTGAGAGGCGATCATGTTAAAACAGTACAAGGTATGGGATGCACCGACACGGGTGTTTCACTGGATCAATTTTGTCAGTGTCATTCTGTTGATTCTGGTTGGCACACTGATGCTTTATAAGAAGGATCTCGGTATAGTCAGTCTGGATGCCAAGATTGTTATCAAGGAACTGCATGTGGTGATTGGCTATGTGTTTGTGCTGAACCTGATGATACGGCTGGTCTGGGGTTTTATAGGCAATCGTTTTGCCCGCTGGAGTGCAATCCTGCCGGGTGCCGGTTTTGGCAATACTGTCTCGGTCTATATTGCCAGTATCAGGTGCGGTGAACCGCAACAGTTTCTGGGTCATAATCCACTGGGCCGATTGGCGGTGGTTTTTATGATGTTGTTATTGATGTCACAGGCGGTGACAGGGCTGATCCGGGCTGGTACCGATGTTTATTATCCACCATTCGGTTCGATGTTTGCCGCACAGGTAGCTGCCCATGGTGTCGATCCGGCAACGATCAAGCCTTATGACAAGACAGGTACGGATGCTACAAAGTACAAGGCGTTGAAAGAATTCAAACATATCTATGGCGAGGTGCATTATTATACGTTCTTTGTACTGCTGGCGATGATCCTGCTGCATATCTTTGTTGTGGTGCGGGCAGAGATCACTGAGGGCGAAGGTCTGGTTTCAGCCATGTTTTCCGGCAGGAAAA